>NZ_CP108003.1 GCF_041435055.1 Streptomyces sp. NBC_00341
GTACTGCAGCGGCAAGCCGCTGCAGAGCGGTCCGCCTTGCGCAAGCGCAAGGTGGTTCCCGCGCAAGCGCGGGAATGGGATTCCGCAAGCGGAATTCCTGAAGGGAATGTAATTCGCGCAAGCGCGAATTAGGGGTGATCGCGCAAGCGCGATCACTTGGGCTGGCTATTGGGGCGGGTGCATCGGGTGCGGGACTGTGTAGGGCTTGGGAACCTCAGCTGCTGCCCCTGCAGCAGGGGTGACGGGCTGCCGGCCTGCTCGGGTGCCGGCCTGTTGCAGTGACGGGTTCCGCTGCGCTCCACCCTGACCCCTCCCCTGTCCTCGAAAGTGGTCACGCTCGCGTTCACCAATCCTGCCGGTTTATACAGCAACTCTCGTGACAGTGGGGCAGGTATCCGACGATGCATCACCCGAGCGGATAAACGCACAACCTGGATGATGCATCATGGATAATAGCTGTGTAGCCTTTGGGGTTCTAGCTGCGTCCCATCCCCCTTTCCGATAACTCCCGTAAGAATTCAGAATCGCACGGCCCTGGATAGCTCAGCCACAGAACGGAAGCCCGATATGGGAACGCTGCAATTCAACGTGCGGAGGTAGCTGAGTCGCCCGGCCCCCGGGGCCGGGCGACGGAACCGTTCACCGGCATCAGCCACTCCTCGGTGCTTTGAAGCGTCACGGCCGGTACCACCCGAGACTCAGAGCCGTTGATGCCGCCCACGGCCCGCACCCGTTCCACCAAGCCGCACGCGAAGCCACCTCAGCTGTCGACGGATCAACCAACGGCGGCGCAAAAAGCCGTCCACGAGCGCCTGGGGGGCTATCCATCCCCTGTGGCCGCCGACTACGCAACGCGCGGCTGTGAGGCGCCTGGAGGCCTTCGCGGGCTCGGTGGTCGAACGGACCGGGTGACGGTTGCGGACGGTACGCCCTCGCTGCTGCGCAGTGCCAGCTGTGACGGTCGGGTGCCGTCGGTGGCGGGTGGCCGCACACGCGCGAGGCGCTGGTCCCTGACTCACGGACTCGTGCGCGCGCGTCTTAAAGGAAAAGAGGGCCCTCGCGGAAAATGGGCTCTGACCTGGTCTTTTACGGAAGGGGATGTGTCAGCGCTGACACATCGACCTGCGGAAATGTGTCCGTGGTGCCACACCGACACCCCTATTCGCCAACCACGCTTGTACAAACGCGGAAAATTGCTGGTGAGAGGTGGTTTTGAGGGAACACCCCTCGTTTCCCTGTGTCGGTGTCGACACCAAAGCGCCCGACCGCCGGCCGCAGCAAGGGCAAGATCACCGCCGTGCCGCCGGGCGGTGACAGCGCCTTCCGCGAGACCCTGTCCTCCCGGCTGGGCAAGGACATCAAGCCGCCGACCCGCAAGCGGCCGGTGCAGCAGATGGACGTCAGTGTCCGGTACACCTACCGCGCCCCACACGACATGTACGGGCGCTCCGGCTACAGCGTGGTCTCCAACGACTTCCTTGCTGACGTCCTGGCCGTGCTCATCGCCCAGCACGGCATGTCGCCGATCCAGTCTGCGGTCCTGCTGTGGTGCATCGGCCGGCAACGTGAGGGCTGGCTGAAGGCCACGCACAAGAAAATCGCCGACAAACTGGGTGTGGAACGGTCGAACGTAACCCGGGCGATCGGCCGCCTTGAGGAGTGGCACATGATCCAGCGCGTGGACACTGGGCTGATCTTCGTGAACCCGATGCTCGGGTTCGAGGGCAACGGGGACCTGCAGCGCGAGGTCCTGGACGCACTGCGTGACGCGGCCGGGAAGCTGCCCGAAGACCTCTTCCCGGCCCTGAACGCCCCGAAGCCGCCGCGCAGCGTTCAGCTGGAGCTCGGGGCAAAAGACGGGGAAGATGAAGTGGTCGACGCGGAGGGGCGGGCATGCTGATCCAGGCGAGCGCCGGTTTCGGAATGCTGTACCGGCTGAACCTCACCAAGGCCGCGATGGAGTTGCTGAGCGTTCTCATCGAGCGCCAGGCGCCCGGCGGCGAGGTGAATGCTTCCCAGGCCGAGCTGGGGGCGCGAGTCGGCCTGTCGCGGAATTCCGCGAACACGGCGATTTCGCTACTGGAGAGCCGGAACCTCGTGCTGAGGCCCGAGGACCGCAAGTACCGCACCTACTACCTCCACCCGTACATCGCCTCGTACAACTCCCAGGAAGAGCTGGAAGAAGCGCTCGAGGAAGCAGCCGAGCGCATCGAGGCCGGCGAACTGCCCGAGATCACCGCCCCGCTGTACGAAACCGCGCCGCCCAAGCGCCAGAGCCAGCCACTTCGGGCAGTCCGCGCCGCCGGCTGACGCCATCCGTTATCACCCCCGGGTGATAACGGACCGTGAAATAGGCGGCGCCCGAAGCCGCCGCCCACCGCGTACAACCGGTCCGTCGGCTCCAGCACGGGGTTCATCGGCGAGGCGTTCTCCATGGACAGCCTGGAGTTCATGCGCTGGGCCGCTGTCCGTTACGACGGCGACCGGTTCGTTCTCGTGGTGCTGTTCCACCTGATGGGCTCCCAGAAGCCCGGCGGGCTGATCGAGGCCACCCACGAGGATGTGTCCGCCGATCTCGGATACAGCCGGCCTCACATCAGCCGCGTCTTCAACGTCCTGGCGGCCGACGGGGCGCTGCGTAAGGTCCAGCGGGGCCGTCTACCAGCTCAACCCGGCCGCTCGCTGCGAGGAGGGCTCAGGGAGCCGCGCAAGGGCGAGAAGAAGCGTGCCAAGGCGGGTATGGGGGACAGGGTGGAGCAGTTGGACCTGTTGCGCGAGGTCATGGAGGACCCGGACGCGCCCGACGCGTTCCGGGCGATGGCCGCTCCTGGCGTGAAACTGGAAGCGCGCAAGGCGCCGAATGGGGAAGGGAAGGCCACGTCATGACGTCCGCTGTCGCAGAGGGATGGGTGCCGCGCCGCAACGTGCTGTGGGGCAGCTTCAACGGTCTCGCGTACGTTCCGCGGCTGCCTCCCACCGCCTACACGCTGCTGCTGCACATGATGAGCGAGCAGGAGCCGGGCGGCCTGGTCGTCGCCACCCACGACGAACTCGCCACCGGCCTCGCGATGGAGCGCGGCATGATCAGCCGGGCCATGCCCCACCTGGTCGCCGCCCGGCTCGTCGCCGTGGTCCGCCGCGGACGCTTCCAGCTCCACCCGATGATCGCAGCCTTCAACGACCCCCGCGAGCAGCAGCGCGCCGTCAAGGCCCTGCCCCGGGACATGCGCCTGGACGTCGGCGACTTCGAGGACGAGTACGACCGCCGCTTCCAACTCCACCTGGACGAGAAGGCCCGCCTGTATGCAGCAGCCGTGCATAGATCTCGCCCGGAGCATCGCAGATCTGCGATGTTATGCAGCCGCCGGGTTGAAGCCCTGCTCACAGTGCCATCGGCGATGCCGAACACTCGCTACGCCGGATTCCCTGCTTGCGTCGGCCGGGTTAGGAATTTGGTTGCGGTGAATCGGGCGGATGCGGTCATACTCCGGCATGAGTAGAGACGCCGAGGTCATCGTGCTCGCCCGCTGGTCGGACGAGGTGATGGAACCGCTGACCCAGGACGACCCGGAACGCACGTGGCGAGGTCGCTTCGTCCCGATAGCGGGGCACTGGGGCTACGAGTGCGGGTGGGCCCTTGAGTTCGAGAAAGTGCGTGCCCGCAAGGGCCTGCTCAGGCACCTGGAGTCGTTGCCGTGGCCGCATCCTCATACGGTGCAAGTTCTGCTTCGCGACCAGGACGACGACTGCTTCGGGCTGTGGATGTTCCAGGAGGGCCGGCTGGTGGAAGTCACCATTCCGCGCACCGAGCGTTTCCACCGGCCGGCACCGCCCACTGAGGACTTCGAACCCGACCCGGGCATGCTGCTGCGCACCGACCAAAACATGGCCCTGCCCGAGCAGACCCCAGAAGCACTCCGCGACACCCGCTCACCCTGGTAGACCGAGTTCGACAGCTCATCTTGGGACGTCAGGGCTGTCGACGCGCGCCGCGATGGCCCCGGGCGTGAGGTTCAGGACCTTGAACGGTTCGCCGTCCCAGCGGTTCGGGGCGGTGGTGGCGACGAGGGCTCCGCTCGGGCGGTCAGCGGTTGGCTCTGCTGCTCAATCGAGGTGGGGCGTAACCGTTCCACCTCGGCATCGGACACGGTGGTGCTCCTTCCCACGCCACCAGGGCCCGGGGGTACCCGTACCCGTACCCCCGGGCCCGTCCGTGACCGGACCGGTCAGGCCGGGAAGACTGCCTTCAGCCAGCCCTCCGCCGTTTCCGAGCGCAGCAGCGCGTGGCGCTTGTCGGCCGGGCCGGCGCTGCCGGTGTCCGTCCGCAGTGCGGCCTCGATGACGCGGCTGGTCTGGTCGATGTCGAACGGGTCGATGGTGCGGGCGAACGGCGCGAGTTGTTCGTGCACGCCCGCGTTGGCGGACACGAGCAGTGAGGCGGAGTCGTCGAGGAGGTAGGCGGCCTCCTTGGCGAACAGGTTGAGCCCGTCGTAGGTCGAGTTGACGATTGCGGCGCTGCTCATGAGCAGGGCCGCGAGGACGCAGTTGCGCGAGTCCCGGCCCTTGCCGGGCTGGAGGAGGGTGGCGACCGGCCGGTCCGGCGTCCCGAAGCGGTCGTTGACCCGGCGGATCGCCTCTTCGGTGGCCTTCTGGTAGGCGAGGTGGCGGGCGGAGGCGCGGCTGGGTGTGGTGCCGACGGCGAGGAACCAGGAGGTCTCGGCGAGCTCCGGGGAGCGTTCCAGGGCGGCCTCGAAGGCGGCGAACCCGCGGGGCATGTTCTTCCAGAGGTCGATCCGGTCGGCCCGGACCATCACGCGCCGGCCGTCCGCCATCCGCGTCAGCCGCTCCGTCCACGACGCGGTGGCGGGTTCCTCGACCATCGTGTCGATCACGTCCACGTCCAGCGGGAACGGCTCGGACACCAGCCGCGTGACGTGGCCCCGGTGCGTGATGGTGTCGCCCTCGATGACGGCGTCGGGCAGGAACCTTGCGCAGCAGGCGGCGAACGCGTCCGTCCAGCGCTGGGCGTGGAAGCCGACGGCGTCGCAGGCGAGGAGGGATTCGAGGATGCGGGTGCGGACGGGGCCGGGGAGGACGGTGAAGTAGTCGGGTTCGCACCACGGCGTGCCCAGGAAGTAGGTGAGCTTGCTCTTCCTCTGCTTCTTGCCCGCGGTGAAGAACTCCGGGACGAGCATGAGGTGCGGGTCGTTGATCAGGATGAGTTCGTCCGCGGTGTCGGCCGACAGGCCGGTGAGCCTTTCCGCGTACAGCCGGTTGACCGTTTCGTACCCTGCCCAGGCCTCGCCGAGCTCACGGTCGAAGACCGGTTCGACCGATGTGTCGTGCATGTAGTGCAGGAGTCCGAGCAGCAGTTGGATGGAGACCGTGTCGTAGTGACGGCGGCGCAGGTCCTCGTCCAGTCCCATGGGGTGCAGGGTGATGCCGCCGTCCAGGGTCACCGATTCGGGCAGGTCGCCGCCGGGTGGTGCGGTGAAGATCCAGTCGCCGCCGTGTTCGGCGAGCAGGGCGTTCAGCATGGGGACGAGCCCACCGGCGGAGCGCGGGTTGAGCTGCCCGTCCGCCCACTGCGGACAGCTGTTGCTGCAGGTCAGAATTTTCATTTCAGCATCCTTGGTGTCGAGAGCAGCAAGTCGGCCGCGGGGCGGCGCATCCGGACGAGGGCGAGTGCTGTCAGTGCCACGGCGCAGAGCCCCAGGAGGTGGTATCCCCAGGCACCGGGCAGCGCGGCCACCAGTGGTGCGACGACCACGGCGGCGGCGCCCATGGTGGCTTCGCCGATCCCTTCCACGTAGGGACGCAGCTGTCCTGGGACTGCTCCGGTCAGCAGCGTGCTGGCACCGACCACGCCGAAGTTCCAGCCGAGGCCGGCCAGGACGAGGTGGACGGTTGTCATCGTCGTGGGGCCTGTGCTGAAGCTGCCCAGCACGCTTGCCATCAGGGAGATCACGGCGCCGATGAGGACGACCGGCATCGGCCCGTACCGGTCGGCCAGCCGTCCGACGAGGGGGGCGGGGGCGAACATCCCGACCACGTGCAGCGCCACGAAGGAACCCACCACACCGTGGCCGGCGCCGTGCTGGCTGAGGTGTACGGGGGTGAGGGTCATGACGCCGACCATGATGAAGTTGGCCCCGGCCAGTGCGCTCAGGGCCACCACCGCCGCCGGCTCGCGGAGTGCGGCGCCCAGCCGGACTGTGCCGCGAGCGGGTCTCAAGCCGGAGGCGAGCACGCTCGCCGCACGTCCCAGCAAGGGTGTTCTCGGGGAGCAGCCCGCGGCCAGCAGCAGTGCGGAGCCGCCGAACGCGACGAAGGCGACCAGGTACAGGCCGCACAGTGTCGGCAGCCCGATCGCGTGGGCGGCCGTGCCGCTGGGGCCGAGCAGCAGCGGGCTGATCACGGCGCCGAGTGCGGTGGCGAGGAAGACCGCGCCCAGTGCTCTGCCCCGGCTTCCTTCCGGTACGGCTTGGGCGGCGGTGTAACGGAGCAGGAAGATGGAGGAGTTGGCGGTGCCGAGCAGTGCGCTGCCGGCCAGCATCCAGGCGAGGCTCCCCTGTTTCGCCGCGAGGACGACCGCCAGCGCCCCGAGGGCTCCCAGTACCAGGCCGAGGGCCAGGCCGCGTCCGCGGTGGCCCCGGCCCGCCTGGTGCGACACGAGGAGCGCGCCGACGGCGGAACCGCCCAGGTGCAGGGCCACGGGGAGTCCGGCCACCGAGGCGGTGCCGGCCAGTTCGGTGGCGAGCAGGGCTCCGGCCGTTCCGCCGGCGGCGAGGCCGAGGCCGGCCAGGGCGGTGGTGCCGGCGATGTACGCCGGTATGCCGTGCCACGGGCTGTTCGGCCCGGCCGTCGGTGGCAGCACGCTCAGGGCGGCCTCGCCGCCCCCCTGGAGTTCCGGGGCGGGACGGTATTGTGCAGGGCGGTTCAGTGGTACGACCTCTTCTCGTCCGACGGCCCGCTGCTGGCTGTGGGCAGCGGGCAGCGGGCGACTGGCGGGTGTCTACCCGGGCCGGGGTCGGGCCATGTGCGGGCCCGTCCGCGGCTCAGGCTGCGAAGGTCTCTTCCATCGGCCCCGATTCGTAGGCGCACCGGCCCGCCGTGGTGGCGTGCTTCATGGCCAGCGCCATTTTCATCGGGTCCTTCGCGCGTACCAGGGCGGTGTTGACGAGGGTGGCCGCGGCGCCCATGCCCATCGCCTGGGCGACGTGGTGGGCGGTGCCGAGGCCGCCTTCGACGACGACGGGGATGCTGACGGCGTCGATGATCTGCTGGATGGGCCGGGGGTCGATGATGCCGCGTCCCGAGGCCACGGGTGCCGCCATGACACGTAGGGCCGAACAGCCCGCTTCTTCGAGGGCCTTGGCGGTCTCGATGTCGGGCAGGATGAAGGGCAGCAGCGACCAGCCCTTCTCCCGAAGTTCATGGGCTGCCTCGATGGTCTGGCGGTTGTCCGGCACGTTGTCGTGGCCGCGTACATCCAGTTTGAGGATGTCGATGCCCCAGGAGTCGCGAAGGATTTCGGCGGTGCGCAGTGCGCTGTCCTTGGAGCGGGCGAACGAGGTGGTGCCGATCCAGGTGAACCGGTCGAGGTCGAGGGCGTCGTCCAGGTCGGACAGCAGGAGGCTGCTGCGGCGGTTGTCCGGGTCCACGGTGGTGATGAAGATGTCCGCGTCGGTCACGGTGAGCACGTCCCGCACGACGGGCACGGAGTCGTACTGTTCGATCCCGACGATGAGCCGGGAGCGGAACTCACGGGTGCCGATCCTGAGCCAGGGTTCCCTGCGGTCGTCGGTGAAGGCCGTTCGCTGAGTGGTCAAGGAATTGTCCCATCAGAGTAGATGGCGGAATGCCGCGAGCACCGGTTTCTTCATGTTGCTGAAACATTGGACATCGGACCCGGGTGCCTGTCAGCTATTCCTGTCCGTTCTCTTTCCACTCCGTTTTCCGGACTCTTCTCTCCGTTTGTGTCTGTGGTGCGGAGGTGCGGAGGTGGTCGCCGGGAGTGTCCTTGCCGGTGGTTCGTCAGGTCACCTGGGCGGCCGGTTCGAGGATGTATCCCCTGCCCCAGGCGGTCTGCAGGACCAGGCCAAGGGGGCGGATGCGCCGGCGGATGCGCATGATGTGGAGGTCCAGGGCGTTGCGGGAGATGCATGCCTGGCTCTCGCCCAAGCGGTCCAGTAGTTCCTCGCGGTAGACGACTCCCTGGAAAGATCCGGTCAGGCTGTCCAGCAGCGCCCTCTCCGCGGGTGAGACCGCCACCACGCGGTCGCGGTACTTCAGTGCGCCGCTGGGGTCCACGGTCGGCACGGTGAAGGGGTAGGACCTGGCCCGCAGGGCGGCCATCCGGGCGCGGAGGTCTTCGTTGCTGATGGGTGCCCGTGCCCAGTCCTCGCGTACGTCGGAGCAGATGGGCGCGGGTGCTCCGCCCTCTACGACGAGCAGGCGCAGGAGGCCCTCCTCCATACACTGGCGTCGCTTGGCCGACTCCGCGGGCCACCGCAGAAGTCTGACGTCGACTTGATCTTGTCGCACGAAATCGCGCTCCCGGTCTCGTGGTCCGTCATTCAGAACAAGCAGTTGTGCTCAGCGTTCCGAGTGGTCTCTTCAAGCCACTGTGGAGCCCCCGGGGGACGCGGGGAAGCTGGCCGAGGACCGGATGGGACCCGTGGGAGGAGCAGCGGTCACGGCCGTTGCCGGGGGGCATGCCGGAGCTGCGTAAACGTGCGGTACGAATGTATCGGGCCCTCGAACCGGCGCCGTGCGTCGAGGGTTTCTCGATCGGCCCTGGTGCGTTTCTCAAGGCTCGAGTTTCTCGGGGCTCGTGTTCAGTGGTGCTTCGCCGCTCGATTTTCTCCGGCCCCAGGAAGTGAGAGGCACTGTTCCAGGAAGGCGAGCACCCGCAGGTGGTAGGTGCGGGCGGTCCGGCCCAGGCTGATGTTGTGGCCGGCGTCCGCGAGGCGCTCGCTGCAGGACAGTGGGGATCCCAGCCGCTCCAGCATGGCCCGTACGGTTTCCGGGTCGCTGCGCCACCACAGCTCGTGTTCGGCGAAGGTGAACCGGACGGGTGCCCGGACGTCCCGTGCCACCTGCGGGTACAGCCGCGGCCAGTCCAGGATCTCGCGGGACTCCTGCTCCGGGATGGGTGTGATCAGCGCGTCGGCCAGCCGGAAGGTGCCGGGCGGGTAGAGGGCGAGGGGTCCCCAGTGCATCCGGTGGGAGAGCCGGCTGCCCTGGCCGACCAGTTGTTCCGCGTCGGGGGCCCATTGGTCGCCGATGCCGGAGACGTCCATGCCCAGCAGCCCGTCGCCCGTCCACCGGGACGAGGCGTGCAGGGCGACGACGCCGCCCAGGGAGTGTCCGACCAGGAGGATCCCGGCGCCGCAGGGGTGGTTCGCCCGGTAGTCGTCCAGGGCGGCGCGCACCACGTCCGCCTGTTCGGACAGGCCCATGCCCGTGGGCAGTTGAGCGGCTGACCGGCCGTAGCCGGGGCGGTCGAGGGCGAGTGCCGCGTATCCGCAGGAGGAGGCGAGGGTGAGCAGCGAGGTGGCCGGGTCGGCTCGGCCGTCGAAGTAGCCGGCCCGCATCCCGCCCCCGTGCAGGGCCACGAGCAGGGCGCGGGGCGGGGAGGCGGGCTCGGAGAGCAGCCCGGACAGGGTGACGCCCCTCCCGTCCAGGGTGATCGCACGAACCGGGTTGGAGCCGGGGGCGGTTGCGGGTGCGGCCACTGAGGATTCGTGGAGGGGCATCGGTGGATCTCCTTTCACATGTACTGCCGTGTCGCTCTACATGTGTACGGCGGTGCTGTCTTCCATCGCCTTCTCGTCCTGCCGCGGCCGCGGCAGGTTGTTGGTGAGCATGATCAGCACGCCGGCCAGCAGCAGGATGCCGACGGTCCACCACACGGCGACGGCGTAGCCGTGTACGGCCGCCTGGTCCGCGTGGTTGCTGCCGCTGCCGCTGTGGGAGACCAGCCAGGCGGCGGTGGTGCTGGCCGCGATGGTGTTGAGCAGGGCGGTGCCGATGGAGCCGCCGAGCTGCTGCGAGGCGTTGATCATCGCGGAGGCGACGCCGGTCTCGTGGTCGGCGACTCCGTTGGTGGCCAGGCTCATCGCCGGTGTGAAGGCGAGGCCGAGACCGATGCCGAACAGCAGCTGGCCGGGCAGGACCAGCAGCGGGTAGGAGGAGTCCACGTCCAGCTGGGTCAGCATCAGCATGCCGAGGGCGGCGACGAGGAACCCGGGGCCCATGATCCAGCGCGGGGCCATCCTCGGCATCATGCGGCTGGCGATCTGGCCCGCGCCGATGAGCATGCCGGCCACCATGGGCAGGAACGCCACGCCCGACATGAGGGGGCTGTAGCCGCGGATCTCCTGGAAGTAGTAGGTGAGGAAGAGCAGCAGGCCGAACATGGTGATCACGGCGAGGGCCTGGGAGGCGAAGACGCCGGCCCGGTTGCGCTCGGTCACGATCCGCAGCGGCAGGAGCGGGGTGCTGCTCCGCTTCTCGACGACGACGAAGAGGGTCAGCAGGACGACGCAGGCCACGAAGAGGGCCAGGGTCGGGGTGGCGGTCCAGCCTTCGCTGTCGGCGAGGGTGAAGCCGTAGACGAGTGCCACGATCCCCGCGACGGACAGCACGGCGCCGGCGATGTCGAGCTTCTCGCGGGGCGGGCGGTTGCCCTCGTCGCGGACGACGGCGACGGCGCCGACGACCACGACCGCGGCGAAGGCGATGTTCACGAAGAGGGACCAGCGCCAGTTGAGGTACTCGGTGAGGACGCCGCCGAGGATCAGGCCCACCGCGGAGCCGCTTCCTGCGATCGCGCTGAACACCCCGAACGCCTTGGCGCGTTCGCCGGGTTCGGTGAAGGTGACGGCCAGCAGCGAGAGGCCCGCCGGTGCCAGCAGGGCGCCGAACGCGCCTTGCAGGGCCCGCGCGGCCAGCAGCATTCCGGAGTCGACCGCCAGGCCGCCGAGCGCGGATGCCAGGCCGAAGCCGATGACTCCGATGAGGAAGGCCCGCTTGCGGCCGATGGTGTCGCTGATCCGGCCGCCCAGGAGCAGGAGTCCGCCGAAGGCGAGCATGTAGGCGGTGACGACCCACTGCCGGTTGCTGTCGGAGATGCCGAGGTCCCGTTGGGCGGAGGGCAGGGCGATGTTCACGATGGTGCTGTCCACCGAGACCATCAGCTGCGCGAGGGCAATGTAGACCAACGCCTGCCAGCGCCGTGCGTCCGGGGCGACGGCGCCGGACGCGCGGGGCGCGATGATTTGATCTTCAGCCATGACGGTTCTCACTTCTGTGACGGCAGGATGCTCGGTCCATACATGTCCAGCGCGTCGCCGGTCCGCCTCGCCCGTGGAGCTTCGGTAGACGTGGGGCAGGCCCGACAACATTTGTTGTTCCAACCAATGTTGTACGGCATAACGATATGACCAGATCGTTGGTCGATGCAACACTGTCGCGTAGGCTTCTCGATATGACCCTGTACGGACGACTGGTCGAACTGGATGTCTGGCTGCTCTCGGGCGCTGCCCTGCGAGCCCAGCGACTGCTCTGCGAGTACCTGGATACCACCGGCCTGCGGATGCAGCACTACCGCGTGATGGCCGGTCTGGCCGAGCTCGGTGAGTGCACCCAGGCCGATCTGGGCCGGGCCCTGGGCCTGGACGCCGGGAACATGGTCGCGCTCCTGGGCGATCTGGAGGGCCACGACGCCGTCACCCGTAAAACAGATCCCGCCAACCGTCGTCGAAACCTCGTCAGGAGCACCGAACAGGGCAGGAAGCTCTTCGAGGAGATGGACCGGGCCGTCGAACAGGCCAACGAGGCCATGTTCGCGGCGTTCTCTCCTGCCGAGCGCGAGGAATTCCACAAGGTGCTGGTCCGCCTCGCGCAGGGCGACCAGTAGAACTGCGAGAAACGGCCTGCGAGTCGCCCGCCGTTCGGGACGTCTCGTAGGCCGTCAGGTGTTACGCGGTGTACGGGCGCTTCTCACGGGCCTCGCGCAGCGAGACCCCCCACCACACCAGCTGGTCGAGCAGGGTCTTGCTCGCCGTGCCCGCCGCGGTGGGCTCCACGAGGGCTCCCGCCTCGTCGAACTGTCCCCAGACGTTGTGGAAGCTGACGCAGTCCCGCACCGTCACCGCGTGCAGCTCGGCGAAGACGGGACGCAGGTGCTCCACCGACCGCAGGCCGCCGGCCAGGCCGCCGTAGGAGACGAAGCCGAGCGGCTTGGCCTGCCACTCGGTGCGGTGCCAGTCGATGAGGTTCTTGAGCGAGGCCGGGTAACTGTGGTTGTACTCCGGCGTCACGACGACGAAGGCCTCGGCGGCGGCCAGGCGCGGCGATACCCGGGCCAGTTCCGCCGACACCGTCTCACTCGGGGCGTGCGACAGCTCGTGCGGCAGTGCGTGCTCGGTGAGGTCGATCAGGTCGACCTCCAAGTCCGGGCGCTGAGTGGCCTGTTCGACGAACCATCGCGCGACGGTCGGGCCGAACCGGCCCTCCCGGACGCTGCTGTTGATCACGGCGAGGCGTAGGGGTGTGGCGGACATATTTCTCCTCTAGTGCCTGTTCAAGCGGGAGACGGCCGTGGTGTCTCTCCGCCGGGTCTGGATGCTGGACCGGGGCTGAAGTCAAGAACGGCCCGGGGAACTCGCCGCGAGCGTACGGCCCGTACCTCGTTCCCGGCTCCAGCCGCGAGCGCCGCTGTGGCGCAGCGCGCGTTCCAGGCGGTGCCAGTTGGGCGTGTGGTGGCGGGACGGCCGAAGGGGCTGGGACGCGGCGGACCGGGCCATCAACACCACGACGAGAGCGGCGAGTTCCTCGGGAGTAGCGTAGCCGCGGCTTACCTGGATGTCTGACATGGGGGTCTCCGTCACAGAGGGGGATTGCCGTGTTTGCGGGAGGGGAGCTCGGCATGTTTGTCCCGCAGCATCGCGAGGGACCCGATGAGGATCTCGCGGGTGGCACGGGGGTCGATCACGTCGTCGACCAGGCCGCGTTCGGCCGCGTAGTACGGATGCATGAGCTGGGTGCGGTACTCCTCGATCTTCTGGCGCCGTACCGCGTCCGGATCGTCGGCGCCGTTGATCTCGCGGCGGAAGATGACGTTGGCGGCGCCCTCCGCACCCATCACCGCGATCTCGTTGCCGGGCCAGGCGAAGGCCAGATCGGTGCCGATGGAGCGGGAGTCCATCACGATGTACGCCCCGCCGTACGCCTTGCGGACCACGACCGAGACTCGGGGCACGGTGGCGTTGCAGTAGGCGTAGAGCAGCTTCGCGCCGTGCCGGATGATGCCGTTGTGTTCCTGTGCGATGCCGGGCAGGAAGCCCGGCACATCGACCAGCGTGACCAGCGGAATGTTGAACGCGTCGCAGAACTGCACGAAGCGAGCGGCCTTTTCGCTGCCCTGGATGTCCAGCACCCCCGCGGACGCGGCCGGCTGGTTGGCGACGATCCCGACGACCTCGCCGCCCAGCCGGGCCAGGGCGCAGAGCGTGTTGCCCGCCCAGGCCGAGTGGATCTCGAAGAACTCCCCGTTGTCGACGATCTCCTCGATGACGTCGCGCATGTCGTAGACCCGGCCGGGATCGTCCGGGACCAGATCGAGCAGTGCGTCGCTCCGCCGGTCGTGCGGGTCCTCGGACAGGACCGACGGGGCCAGTTCGCGGTTGTTGGACGGCAGCAGGGAGAGCAGGAAGCGCACGTCCTCCAGGCAGCTCTGTTCGTCGTCGTACGAGAAGTGCGCGACGCCAGAGACGGCGGCGTGCACGTCGGCGCCGCCGAGGCCGTTCTGGGTGATCTCCTCGCCGGTGACCGCCTTAACGACGTCCGGTCCCGTGATGAACATCTGCGAGGTCTCGCGGACCATGAACACGAAGTCGGTCAGCGCCGGACTGTAGGCCGCGCCGCCCGCGCACGGACCGAGCATCACGCTGATCTGTGGGATGACACCCGAGGCCCTCGTGTTGCGCTGGAAGATCCCGCCGTACCCGGCCAGCGCGGAGACGCCCTCCTGGATACGGGCGCCGGCGCCGTCGTTCAGCGAGACGAGCGGGGCGCCCGCCGCGATGGCCATGTCCATGATCTTGTGGATCTTCGTGGCGTGGGCCTCGCCCAGCGCCCCGCCGAAGATCCGGAAGTCGTGTGCGTAGACGAAGACGGTGCGGCCGTGCACGGTTCCCCAGCCGGTGACGACACCGTCGGTGTACGGCCGTTTCGCCTCCAGGCCGAACCCGGTCGCCCGGTGCCGGCGCAACTGCTCGACCTCGTGGAAGGAGCCCTCGTCGAGCAGCAGGGCTATGCGTTCGTGCGCCGTCAGCTTGCCCTTGGCATGCTGACGTTCGGTGGCTGCGGGGTCCGGGCCGTGCCGGGCCTCGTCTTTGATCAGCCGGAGTTCCTCCAGACGCCCGTAGAGCGTCCAGTCGGCGCTCCGGGCCGGAGTCGTGTCGGTGGCGGCCATAAGTGACTCACTCTCCTGTGGATGGTTTCCCGGCCCGGTCGGGGTGGGCCCGCAGGCCGCCGAGCCCGGCCGCCAGCCCGGCCACGGCGACGGCGGTGACGAGCAGGAGCGCCGGGCGGTCGTCGGCCCGGCCGACGGCCAGCGCCGCGGCCATGGCCGGCACGATGACGGCGGAGATCTGCACGGCACTCTGGTAGAGGCCGACCGCGGCCGGCCTGTCGACCGCGGCCAGCCGGGAGGTGGCCTGGGCGTTCAGCGCCGCGAAGGCCAGCACGAAGCCGGCGCCGACCAGCAGCAGCGTCGGCAGCACGTCCGTGACGTAGTGCTCCGGAACCGGATGCCGCAGGCAGAGCGCCGCACCCAGCACCGGTCCCAGCGCCCCCAGCGCGATCAGCCGGGCGGTGCCGTAGCGGGCGATCAGCCTCCGCGACAGCAGTGCCGTGACGGCCAAGGGCACACTGACGGGCAGGAACGCCAGCGCGGTACGCAACGGGGACCAGCCGAGACCGGTCTGCAGCCGCGCCGTCAGGACCAGCAACAGCCCCAGGTTCACGCCGTTCAGCGCGGCGGCCCCGGCCATCGAGCGGACCAGTGTCCGGTTCCGCAGCAGCCGCCCCTGGATCAGCGGCCGCGATCCGGTGCGCTCCGCGACGACCAGGACCGCCCCCAGCACCACGGCGAGCACCAGCGGACCCGCCGTACGCGCGTCGGACCAGCCGTGCACCGGCACCGAGACGATGCCCCCCACCAGGCACACCAGGACACCGGTCAGCGCGAGCGCCCCGGTGACGTCGAAGCGGCGCGGGGCTCCGGAGGACGCGGCGGCGGACACCGGGCCGCGCGGAACCAGCCGCACCGCGAAGGCGAACAGGACCAGCACCACCGGCGCCGGGAAGGCGACGGTCCAGCGCCAGCTCACTCCGGTCAGCAGACCCGACAGCAGCAGCCCCGCGGCGAACCCGAACCCGCCGAACAGGGCGTACACCGACACCGCGCGGTCGCGGCTGCGCCCGGCCCGGAACTCCGAAGCGATGATCGCCAGTCCGGTGGGCGCGGTCAGGGCGGCGAAGAACCCTTTCAGCACCCGGGCCGCCACCAGCACGGCGGGCTCATCGGTCACGGCGCCCGCCAGGGACGCCACGGCGAATCCGAGCAGCGCCCACAGGTACACCCGGCGCCGGCCGAGCAGTTCCACCAGCCGTCCGCCGAACAGCGTGAGCCCGCCGAAGCCGATGGCGAAGCCGGTGACCAGCCACTGCGCCCCGGTCAGTGCCAGACCGAGGCCCCGTCCCACCGAGGGCATGGCCACGATCATGGCCGACACCTCGATGGCGTCGATGAGCATGTTTCCGGCCAGCACGAACAGCAGCCCCCACAAGCGGGGGCTCCACCGTCCGTCGTCGGCCGCAGCAGGACCGAAGGAATCCTGGGTGGGTGGTGGCATGGGCCTCATCCGAACTCCTCCACTGCGTACGCTCCTTGTCCCGTCCCGGCGGTGATCAGCCCAGGAGCGTGCCGCCGGTGGCGTCGAGGAACGCCCCGGTGACCCAGCGGGCGTCCTCACTCGCCAGGAACGCCACCACGTCGGCGACGTCCCCCGGCTCGCCCACCCGCCCGAACGCCGACATCTGGGCCATCTGCTCGACGGCCTGGGGGATGTCGAAGACCGGGTTGTCGTTGCGGGTGATGCCGGGCGCGACGCTGTTGATGGTGATGCCGCGCGGCGCGAGGTACTTCGCGAAGTGCAGCGCCAACTGCTCGACGGCGCCCTTGGTCATCGCGTAGGCGATCTCCTCCGGGTTGGCGAAGTGGGTCAGCCCCGAGGAGACGTTGATGACGCGGCCGCCGTCGTTAAGGTTCTTCAGCGCCCGCTGGATCATGAAGAACGGCGCCTTGGCGTTGACGGCGAAGAGCCGGTCGAACTGCTCGGACGTCGTCGTCTCGGCCGGGACCCCGCCGCCCATGATCCCGGCGTTGTTGACCAGGATGTCCAGGTCGACGGAGCCGGTGCGCTCCTTCAGCCCCTGCTCCAGACCGAGGAACAGCTCGTGGACGTCACCGGGCAGCCCCAGCTCCGCCTGGACGGCGAAGGCCCGCCCGCCGTCCTTCTCGATCGAGGTGACGACGTCGTCCGCCGCCTGGCCCCCGCTGGAACTGTGCACGACGACCAGTGCGCCTTCCCTGGCCAGCCGCAGGGCTATGGCCCGTCCGATACCTCGGCTGGAACCGGTCACCAGCGCCGTCTTGCCCGCGAACCTGTTCATACCTGCTCCGCTCCCGTGTGAAGTGGTGTGTGAGGGTGCGCCGCCGGTCCGGTCCCCGGTTACCGCCGGGGACGGGGACTGCGTGCGCGCCGGGGTGGGACGTGCCTCGCGCGTGATGTCGTGCGCGAGGTCCTGCGGTGCCGGTTCACCGAACCAGCGCCGCAGGGCCGCGCCGAGCCCGGCCGTGTCCGCGGCGCCCTCCGCGTCGGCCCACACGACATGCCCGTCCGGCCGGACCAGCACCGCCGTACCCGGGTCGGGGACCGCCGCCGGCGGTACGCCCGTGACGAGGTCGACCCGGTCGGTCCACGGCGCCAGGTCCCGTTGCAGGGCGGCCTTCCGGTGGGACGAGCCGGGGTGGAGCAGCAGCAGGCCCCGGGAGCCGTGTCCCCGTTGCCCGTGAGCCAGCCGGTGTCCCAGGAGGGGGTGGGCGCCGGGGTGGACGTCATGGCGGATGTCGAGGCCGCTGATCATCGCGGCGAGGTGGGCGCGGGCCGGTTCGTGGCATACGAGTTCGGCCACGACCTCCCGTACCGCCTCCACCTCGGCGCCGCCGAGGAGCAGCATCGCCTGCGCCCTGATGTTGCCCAGGGCCCGTGCGCCCACGGCGTGCCGTTCCGTGTGGTAGCTGTCGAGCAGCCCGTCCGGGGCCCGCCCGGTCACCTGGAGGGCGAGCTTCCAGCCGAGGTTGGCGGCGTCCTGGAGCCCGAGGTTGAGGGCCTGGCCGCCGATGGGCATCTGCTGGTGGGCGGCGTCGCCCGCGAACAGCACGCGCCCCTGCCGGTAGCGGGTCAGCTGCCTGGCGGCGTCCGCGAAGGAGTTCACCCACAGGGGGCGGCCGTGCCCGATGTCCTCGCCGGTCACCCGTTGCCAGATGTCGCGGACCTCGGCGAATTCCGGGTCGCCGGTGCGCTGTCCGGCGGAGCTGCCGAACTCGTGCACCATCACCCGGGTCACGCCCTGGGGGTTGCGGGCCGCGATGGCCAGTCCCCGGGGCAGCCGCTGGAAGCGCCGGGCCGGGATGTCGATACCGGTCACGTCGGCCCGGACCAGCTCCCGGCTCGCCGCCTCGCCGGGGAAGTCCGCCCCGGTCAGCCGCCGTACGGTGCTGTCCTCGCCGTCGCACGCCACGAGGTACCGGCCGCTGATCCGGACCGTTCCGCCGGGCCCGGCCGCCTCGGCGCCCACCCGGTCCGGGTGCGTGGTCAGCCGGGTCACCTCGTGGCCGGGACGCAGATCCGCCCCCAGGGACAGCGCCCACTCCCGCAGGGCCGCCTCGGTGCGGGTCTGCGGGATCTTCCACTGCCCGGGGTACGGCGTCGGCAGCGTCAGATCGAGCGGGATGCCGCCGAAGTGGCCCATGACGTCGTTCGGCAGGGTTCCCAGCCGGTCCAGCAGGCCGCGGCTGTCGAGGATCTCCATCGTGCGGGCGTGCAGGGTGGATGCCCGCGACTCCGTGCCCGGCTCCGGCCGTCGCTCCAGCACCACCACCCTCGCCCCGCCGAGCCGGAGTTCCCCGGCGAGGAGCAGCCCGACCGGGCCCGCCCCGACGACGATGACATCGCTGTCCAGGGTGGCCACGGTCAGCGCTTGCTCTCGGCGTGGCTCTTGGCGTAGCCGAGCGTGGCACTGCTGTTGGTGCTCAGTGCGCCGTGCACGTAGGCGCGGGCGTCCTCGACCGTCGCCTCCGTGCCCAGGATTTTCGCGATGTTGGCCGTGTTGAGCACCACGGTGTGCTGGGAGACGGCGGTCACGCCGCCGTCGTGCTCGGTGAAGGTCCAGCAGCCGGTGTGCAGGGTCATGAGCGCGGGCAGGGTGATCTGCTTGTACGCGATCTTCTGGTCGGGGAAGGCCACCCGGTAGGACTTGGTGGTGTGCACCGAGCCGTCCTTGGCCCTGGTGTCCATCTCCAGGGTCTGCAGCCCGGGAGCGTCCTCGCTGAAGCGCACGGAGGCGACGTGCGGAAGCCGCTCCGCCCACAGGCCGGCCTCGTTGATGAAGTCGAAGGCGTCCTTGGCAGCCCCGTCGATCTGCACGCTGTCCTCGAAGGAGAAGGTCAACTCCTTCGAGGAGTACGCCAGTTCGACATTGGTCTTGAGCGCTTCGAGCTCCGAGCGGGAGTTGCGGTCGACGGCTTCCTCGATCCACTTCAGGCCCTCGGCGTCGTCGTCGACGGCCCGGTAGTCGTGCAGCAGCCTGATCCGGGAGCTCCCGCCGTCGAGCGGCTCGATGATCCAGGTGCCGCCCATGGCGGCGACCGGAGGCGTGGAGACCTCCTGGCGGAAGCGGATGCGCAGCCCCTCGGGATCGAGGGTTCGGCGGGACGTCCAGTTCTTCGCGGCGCCGTTGGCGGTGGCCCAGATCCGGATGCGCTCCTCGGTGCCGGTCCGTTCTGCCACGTCCACGTGGATGGTGGGCGGGAAGATCTGCGGCCAGTTCTCCACCTCGGCGATCAGGCGGTAGACATCGGCCGCGGGTGCGGCCACGGTGATCTCGTGCTCGACGTGCTGGGTCGTCATGGTGTTCGCTCCTAGCGAGGTTCCCCCGGGAGGGTTCGGGTCCTGTGCGGAGTTGTGGCGTGGAGGACCTAGAAGTTGCCGAGTCCGCCGCAGACGTTCAGCGCCTGGGCCGTGATCGACGCCGCGGTGTCCGACGCCAGGTAGCCGACGAGGCCGGCGACCTCCTCGGGGGTCGAGTAGCGGCCGAGCGGGATCTTCGCGGTGAAGCGCTCCATGATCACGTCCTCGCCGGTGCCGTACGCCGCCGCGTAGCCCTGGCGCACCCGCTGGGCCATGGGGGTCTCGACGTAGCCGGGGCAGACGGCGTTGACGGTGATCCCGGTCGGCGCCAGTTCGTTGCCGAGGGACTTGGTGAAGCCGACGACGCCGTGCTTGGAGGCCGAGTAGGGCGCTCCGAGGACCACGCCCTGCTTGCCCGCCGTGGAGGCGATGTTGATGATCCGGCCCCGGCTCTTCTCCCGCATGCCGCCGGCGTTCAGCGCGGCACGGGTCATCCGGAAGACGCTGTTGAGGTTGGTGTCGATGACATCGGCCCACAGCTCGTCGTCGATGTCGGCGGTGACTCCGCCACCGCTGCGGCCCGCGTTGTTCACCAGCACGTCGACGGTGTCGTAGCGCTGCACGGCGGCGCGCACGAACTCCTCGACGCCCTCCGGGGAACGGACGTCGAGCGTCGTGCCGTCGACGTCCAGGCCGTCCTCCCGGAGCGTCTTGAGCGTGGAGGCCACGTTCTCGGCATTGCGGGCCCCGATGAAGACCCGGTGCCCCTGCTCGGCCAGCAGCCGGGCGGTGGCGAGGCCGATTCCGCTGGTGGCGCCGGTGACGACGGCGACCCTGGTGTCCTGAGTGTCCTGTGGCATGGCTGCTCCCGTGAGCGGTGAATGGGGTACGAGGATGTGTGGCGGGACCGGGGTGGCCGGGTCAGGCCGCGGCTCCGTCCGCCAGGTGCTCGTTGACGGCTCCGACCAGGGCGCGCGGGGTCGTCGCGTCGGCCAGGATGGTGTCGGAGATGGTGATGCCGTACGTGCGCTCGATCCGGCTGCTGGTCTCCAGCAGTGCCAGGGAGTCGTAGCCCAGGTCCTCGAACTCCTTGTCCAGGATGTCGGTTTCGAGGTCCACGTTCTCCGCGGCGCCGGCGCCTTCGAGCAGGATCCGCTTGAGGTCGTCGATCGTGAACGGCTGAGAGCTCACCGTTTGCCCTACCTTTCGTCTTGGGTCCGGACCGGCCGCGTTGCCGGCCGGCGTGATCAGCCGCGGTCGGGACTGCGCAGCAGAACCGCGGAGTTGAAGCCGCCGTGGCCACGGGCCAGCACCAGCGCGGTGCGCACCGGGCCCGGCCGGGCGTCGCCCGTGACGAGGTCGAGGCCGAAGGCGGGATCGGGGTCGGTGTTGGTGCTGGGCGGGATCAGCCCGGACTCCATCGCCAGCAGCGCGGTGGCCAGGTCGAGCGGGGCGGCCCCGGAGTAGAGGCGGCCGGTCATGGTCTTCGGTGCGGTGACGGGAACCGCGCGCGGCCCGAAGACAGCGTTGATCGCCTGCGCCTCGGCCCGGTCCAGTTCCGGCACCGCCGCCGCGTCGGCGAACACCACGTCGACGTCGCCGGGTGCGGCGCCCGCCTCGGCCAGGGCCAGCTCGATCGCCTTCCGCAGACCGGGCTCGCCCCCGCTGCCCGGCCTCGGGTCGAACGTGGAGCCGTACCCGGCGACCTCGCCGTACACCCGTGCGCCCCGTCGGCGCGCGTTCTCGGCCTGCTCCAGGATGAGCATCGCGCCGCCCTCGCCCGCCACATGGCCGGTGGCGCGGGCGTCGAACGGCAGGTAGGCGCGGTCGGGGTCGTCGACGGTGCTGAGGCGCCCGCTCGCCAGCTGGGCCACCCAGCCCCAGGGGCAGACGGAGGCGTCGATGCTGCCGGAGACGATCATCCCGGTGCCCTTGCGGATCTGCCGGCGCGCGTGCGCGACGGCGTCGAGCCCGCCCGCCTGGTCCCCCACCAGGACACCGCTGGGCCCCTTCATTCCGTTGCGGATGGAGATCTGGCCGCTGTTGACGGCGTAGAACCAGGCGAAGGACTGATAGGCGCTGACGTGCTGGCTGCCCTTGCTCCAGAGCTTCTGCAGCTCGTTCTGGCCGAACTCGAAACCGCCCGAGGAGCTCGCCGTCACCACGCCCATCTCGAAGCCCTCGGCCTCCGCGGGCTTGATACCGGCGTCGGCCAGTGCCCAGTCGGTGGCGACCAGCGCGAGCCTGGTCATCCGGTCCGTCTGCGGCAACAGCCGGCTCGGCAGATGGTCCTCGGCCTCGAAGCCCGGCACTTCACCGGCCAGCCGCGCCGGGTACTGCGAGGCGTCGAACCGGGTGACGGGGCCGATACCGCCGCGTCCCGCCCGGGTGGCCGCCCAGAAGTCCTCCTTGCCCAGTCCGTTGGGGGACGCGATGCCCAGACCGGTGATCACGACCGATGTCGTCATCGTGCGCTCCCTTCGACCCGCGCCATCACCATGGCGCTCTGGAATCCGCCGAATCCGCTGCCCACGGTGAGCACCGTGTCCGTGCGGTGGTCCCGCGCGGTGATCGGCACGTAGTCCAGGTCGCACTCGGGGTCGGGTGTGTGCAGGTTCGCCGTGGGAGGAACGACGTTGTTCTCCATGGCGAGGGCGCAGGCGGCGATCTCGATCGAGCCGATCGCGCCCAGCGAGTGCCCCACCATCGACTTGATGGAGCTGACCGGCGTGCGGTAGGCGTGGTCGCCGAGGCTCTTCTTGAACGCGGCCGTCTCGTGCCGGTCGTTCTGCTTGGTGCCGGAGCCGTGCGCGTTGATGTAGTCGATACGGTCGCCGGGGATCCTGGCCTCGTCGAGGGCCACCCGGATCGCCTCCGCCATCTCCGCCCCGTCCGGGCGCAGCCCGGTCATGTGGAAGGCGTTGCAGCGGGAGGCGTAGCCGGAGATCTCGGCGTAGACGTGCGCGCCGCGCCGCCGGGCACTCTCCAGCTCCTCCAGGACGAACACCGCGGACCCTTCGCCCAGCACGAACCCGTTGCGGGTGCCGTCGAAGGGCCGCGAGGCCTCCTCCGGGGCGTCGTCGCGCGGGGTGGTCGCCTTGATCGCGTCGAAGCACGCCATCGTGATCGGGGAGATCGGGGCGTCCGAGGAGCCGGCGATCATCACGTCCGCCGATCCCTCGCGCAGCAGCTCCACGGCGTACCCGACGGAGTCCAGGCCGGAGGTGCAGCCGGTCGACACCACCGTGCTGGGTCCTTGCGCGCCCACGGCCCAGGCGACCTCGGCGGCGAATGAGCTCGGGACGAAGTAGTTGTACAGATGGGGGACGGCGTACTCGTGGTCCACCAGGTCCAGCCGCCCCTGGTCGCTGACGACGCGGTACTCCTCGTCGAGCCCCATGGTCGCGCCGACCGCGCTGCCGATGGTGACGCCGAGCCGGTAGGGGTCCATCGCCCCCAGGTCGAGGCCGCTGTCCGCGACCGCCTCCCGGGTGGCGACGATCGCGAGCTGAGCGGCCCGGTCCATCCGCCGGATTTCCTGCGGGCTCAGTCCGCTCGCCTCGGCGTCGAAGTCGATCTCGGCGGCGACCCGGGAGCGGAACGGGGCGGGGTCGAAGAAGGTGATGCCCCGGGTGGCGGTGCGCCCCTCGCTGAGCAGGCTCCAGAAGTCCTTGACCCCGATGCCGCCGGGGGCGACCACTCCGATGCCGGTGATGACCACCCTGCGCCCGGTCACGCGGTGCCTTCCCAGTGGTAGAAGCGGGTCGCCATCGCGTCGGCGGGAGAGCGCCAGGTGGCGGGGTCGTACGCCTCGATGAACGGCTTGAGGTCCTCGCTGATCCCGATGAACCGGGGGTCCGTCTTGGCTTCCTCTATCAGCCGGCCACCGTTGTCCTCGTCGAATTCCTGAAGGTGGAAGTACAGGCCCCGGTACGAGAACAGCTGGCGGCGCCGCGTGCCCATCAGATGCGGCATCTCCGTCTCGTCGAACGCGCCGAACAGCCGGGCGACATCGGAGCCGGATCCCGGCTCCATCCGCGCGACGATCAAGGTGCTGTGCATGGTCTCTTCTCTCTTCTCTCAGAGGTACGGAGTCAGCGCGACGGCCCGAACCAGCGCTTCAGGGCCATCGGCAGGTCGCTGTGGCTTCCCGGCGCGGCCCAGGCCACGTAGCCGTCGGGGCGGATCAGCACGGCCGCGGTGCCGTCCAGTGCCCCGTCGTCGGGAAGGGACTTCGGTGCCGCGGTCACCACATCCACCCGGTCCGCCCAGCCGGCCGCCCGGCGGCGCAGTTCGGCGTTGTCCGCGAGGTCGAGCAGTACACCGCGGCCGGCGTGGAGCGCCTCGGTACTGCTGCCGGGGCCCGAGGTGCCGGTCAGGTCCAGGTGCGGCATCCGGCGGCCGAGCAGAGGGTGGGCGCCGGCGGCGATGCCGTAGTGGATCTCCAGCCCGCTGACCATCGCGGCCAGATGACGGCTGACCGGCTCGTACCGGATGAGTTCCTTGAAGACGTCCCGCAGCGGCTGCACCTCCGCGCCGCTGAGGAACAGCAGCCCCTGGGCCTGTGTGTTCATCAGCAGCCGCTTGCCCACCGGGTGGCGTTCGTCGTGGTAGGTGTCCAGGAACTCCTCGTCCATCCGGCCCCGGACCACGGCTGCCAGCTTCCAGCCGAGGTTCACCGCGTCCTGGATGCTGGTGTTCATGCCCTGCCCGCCGGCCGGCAGATGGATGTGCGCGGAGTCGCCGGCCAGCAGGACACGGCCCTGCCGGTAGTGGGTCGCCTGGCGGGTGGCGTTCCCGAAGGAGCTCACCCACACCGGCTCGCCGTGCGAGATGTCGTCCCCGGTCAGCCGCTTCCATGCGGCGGCCACCTCGTCGTACGACGGCGGAACCTCACGCCGCTGAGGCGGTGTTCCGCGCTCGCACACGATCAGCCGGGTGACGCCCCCGGGCAGTGGCCCCACCATGACCATGCCGCCGGGCAGTGTCTCGCCGATCATCCGCGGCGACAGGTCCAGCCCCTTCACATCGGCGAGGAACATCTCCATCGTCGACGCGGTGCCGGGAAACTCGAACCCGACCTCCTTGCGCACCAGGCTGCGCCCGCCGTCGCACCCCACGAGGTAGGGCGCGGTCAGCCGGTGGACCCCGTCGGGGCCGCGGACCTCCGCCTCGACGTGGTCTCCGGCGTCCTTGACGGAGAGCAGTTCGTGGCTGCGGCGGATGTCGCCGCCCAGCGAGGTGACCCACTCCTCCAGCACGGTTTCGGTGTGTGACTGGGGGATGGTCTTGGCGGCCTGGTGGGCCCCGTCCAGAATGGCGAAGTCGATGGGCAGGCCACCGAAGTGCCCCTGGTTGCTCACCTCGATGTCGCCGAAGCGGGAGAGCAGTCCGCGCTGGTCGAAGACTTCCATCGTGCGGGCGGTGAATCCCAGTCCCCGCGATTCGCCAGTCCGCCGGGCGAGCTTTTCGAGTACGACGACGTCGACCCCGGCCAGCCGCAGTTCTCCGGCGAGCATCATTCCGGCCGGTCCGGCGCCGACGACGATCACTTGAGTGTCCATGCACCCTCCTTGTTCGGTCCTGCACCCGACAGCACCCCGTGCTGCGGTGGGGAGGCGTCGTGGTGCCAGATGGCATGAGGTCGGTCAGTCCTTGATCTCGCAGATCACGGCGCCGGACGAGAGGGAACAGCCGACCTCCGCGGTCAGGCCCCTGACGGTGCCGGAGCGGTGCGCGCCGAGCGGCTGCTCCATCTTCATCGCCTCCAGGACGACGATCAGGTCACCGTGCTCGACCTGCTGGCCCTCCTCGACCGCGACCTTGACGACCGTGCCCTGCATCGGGGAGGCCAGCGCGTCGCCGGAGGCGGCGGAACCTCCCCTCCGCACCTCGCGGCGCTTGGGCCTGGCGCCGGCCGCGAGTCCGGTGCGGGCCAGGCTCATGCCGAGCGAGGACGGCAGGGAGACTTCGAGGCGCTTCCCGCCGATCTCCACGACGACGCTCTCGCGGCCGGTTTCCTCGTCGGTGTCGGCGTCGGTGGGGGCGGCGAAGGCCGGGATCTCGTTGACGAACTCCGTCTCGATCCAGCGGGTGTGGATGGTGAACGGGTCCGCGGTGAACGCCGGGTCGGTCACGACCGCGCGGTGGAAGGGGATCGCGGTGGCCATGCCCTCCACGGTGAACTCGCCCAGCGCGCGGGCCGCCCGCTGCAGCGCCTGCTCACGGGTGGCGCCCGTCACGATCAGCTTCGCCAGGAGCGAGTCCCAGGCGGGGCCGATCACGCTGCCGGACTCGACGCCCGCGTCCAGACGGACACCCGGACCGGACGGCGGGGCGAACAGGGTCACGGTGCCGGGGGCCGGCAGGAAGCCACGGCCCGGGTCCTCACCGTTGATCCGGAACTCGAAGGAGTGCCCGCGCATCTCGGGGTCCCCGTAACCGAGCTCCTCACCGTCGGCGATGCGGAACATCTCCCGTACGAGGTCGAGGCCGGTGACCTCCTCGGTGACCGGGTGCTCGACCTGCAGACGGGTGTTGACCTCCAGGAAGGAGATCGTGCCGTCCGCGCCGACCAGGAACTCGACCGTGCCCGCGCCGACGTAGCCGGCCTCCTTCAGGATCGCCTTGGACGCCGCGTACAGCTGCGCGTTCTGCGCCTGGGACAGGAAGGGGGCCGGGGCCTCCTCCACCAGCTTCTGGTGGCGGCGCTGGAGCGAGCAGTCACGGGTGGACACGACCACGACATTGCCGTGGGTGTCGGCCAGGCACTGCGTCTCCACGTGCCGGGGCTTGTCCAGGTAGCGCTCCACGAAGCACTCCCCGCGCCCGAACGCGGCAACCGCCTCACGCACCGCGGAGTCGTACAGCTCCGGGATCTCCTCCAGGGTGCGGGCGACCTTCAGCCCGCGCCCGCCACCGCCGAACGCCGCCTTGATCGCGATCGGCAGCCCGTTCTCCTCGGCGAACGCCACGACCTCCGCCGAACCCGAGACCGGGTCCGGGGTGCCCGCGACGAGCGGGGCACCGGCACGCTGCGCGATATGGCGGGCGGCGACCTTGTCACCCAGGTCCCGGATCGCCTGCGGCGGCGGCCCGATCCACGTCAGCCCGGCATCCAGCACGGCCTGCGCGAACTCGGCGTTCTCCGAGAGGAACCCGTAACCCGGGTGGATCGCGTCCGCCCCGGAATCCGCGGCGGCCCGCAGGACCTTGGCCATGTCCAGATAACTGGCGGCCGGAGTGTCACCGCCCAGCGCGAATGCCTCATCGGCCGCACGCACATGCAACGCGTCGCGGTCCGGGTCCGCGTAGACGGCCACGCTCCCGATCCCCGCGTCCCGGCAAGCACGGGCAACACGGACAGCAATCTCGCCACGATTGGCGATGAGCACCTTGCGCAGCATGTTCCTCAAACCTCCACGGGTCTCAGTGGGACGCCACGTCGGCCGGGATGTCGCCGGCGGTCCGAGCGATTGCCTGATGCGCCCGGAAAAAGCGAACGGCCCAGGTCCGAGGACCTGGGCCGTGCACGGTGTCCGAGATGTCAGCGGGTGACCGCACCCGCGAGTACGTACCTCTTGCCGCCGATGCCGCGGACGCCGGGCATCGTGATGGCCTGGAGGCACTCCTTGGGGCGGCTGCTGTTCATGAACCCCACATGCGCCGCCTCGTCGACCCACTCGGCCCAGTTCAGGACGCGGGTGCCGTCGAGGCTCAGGTGGAAGTGGGAGGAGACCAGGCCGGGAAAGGGAGTGCCGAGCGGCCCGTCGATGAGGTTGTCGATCGAGCGCCGCTGCCGGTCCCGCCCGTCCACGTCGAAGACGGGGGCCACCAGCATGGTGGGGATGCTGCCGGGTTCCAGGACCCGGCCCCGGTAGAGCTTGTAGCGGACCGGCTCGGTGGTGTTCTCGTCCGGCTCACCGAGTCCGCCGTCCCGGACGAACGCGCGGTAGGCGTCGTCCGAGGTCCACTGGGCGTAGGTGAGCACGTTCTCGCCCTCGGTGCTGACGAAGACGCTCACCGAGATGAATCCCTCGGGCAGAGAACCGTTTCGGTACGGCGCCAGGACGCGCTCCACCTCCGCACGCTGGAGTCCGGGCCCCCCGACGTACAACGGAGTCACCAGCGCGACTCCGGCATCCTCGCGGGCGACATCCGGATAGGGGATGGGGGCATCGGCCATGGGCTTCTCCTTCGTGCCAAAACTGTTGGTCCGTCAACCATGATGGCAAAAGCCGGAGTTATGGGAGCCGATGGGCGCCTGTCGGCCATCCGTCAGAAGCCGATGGCGCGATACAGGTGGTAGCGGGTGAAGCCGATCGGGCGGACGCCCGGGGTGTCCGTGGCCAGGCGCAGCGACCGGTGCCGGGTGGCCCCCTCCAGGAACGTGATGTGCTCCTGATCGCTCGTCCACTCGGCGAAGTTGATCACGCGGGTGCCGTCGATGCTGAGATGGAAGTGCGAGGCGATCAGCCCGCCCTGGTCGGTGCGCGGCGACTTCTCGATGTTCTCCGTGACGGAGGAGACGATGTACTCCTGGCGCTCCCGGCCGTCGACGTCGAAGCTGGCGATGACGACCGCGGCCGCCGGTCCGGTCTCCGGGGCGAGCAGCACGCTGCGGTGGAGCCGGTACTCGACCGGCTCCACCCGGGCGGCCTGCGCGGGCAGGCTGCGGATGAAGGGCCGGTAGCCGTCGGGCCGCGTGCACTGGGCGTACGTCATCACGGTGAAGTGATCGCTGCCGGTGCTCAGGTAGCACGAGAAGGAGAGGACGTCGGCGGGCCGGGAGGTCCCTTCCCAGGCGTCCGCGATCTCGTCGAGCACCGCGCGGCCCCGGTCCTCGCTCGCCACGTGCCAGTGGCTCATGAAGACGGTGTGCACGTCCTCGCGGTCGATGTCGGGCGCGGCCGCCTGCTGGACCCGTGTCTCTGTCATCGTCGTCGTCTCCTGGTCTGTTGTGATGGCCCGGCCCGGAGCTGCCCGGCCGGTGGACGCCCCGGCCGGTGCTCAGCCGGTGGGCTCACCGAAGTGGCGGTGCAGGGCGGTGTCGAGGCTGCCTGACCCGGCCACCCAGGCCACATAGCCGTCGGGGCGCACCAGTACGGCTTCGGCGTCGACCGTCTCGCCGTCCGCCGGTGCGGCATCGGCCAGGCCGGCGGACCGGATGTCCACGTGGGGCGCCCACCTGGCCGCGATGCGTGCGGGCTCGGGGTCGGAGCCCAGGGACAGCAGCACTCCGCGGGCCGGGTGCAGCAGCCGGGTGCTGCGGGTCTTCTCGCCGTCGTCCAGTACCAGTTGGACGTCGGGCAGCCGCCGGCCGAGCAGCGGATGGCCCTCGGAGCCGACGTCGTACCGGATCTCCAGGCCGCTGACCAGCCCCGAGAGGACCAGGGCCGCCTCCTCGCCCCGGAACACCTCGGTGAGTACGTCGCGCAGCGGCTGCATCTCGGGTCCGCCGAGGAAGAGCGTGGCCTGCGCCCGGGTGTTGCGCAGCAGCTCGGCGCCGACAGGGTGGCGCTCGGAGTGGTAGGTGTCCAGCAGCGCTCCGGGAGACCGGCCGGTGACGACGGCGCCCAGTTTCCAGCCGAGGTTGACGGCGTCCTGGATGCTGACGTTCATGCCCTGACCGCTGGCGGGCAGATGGACGTGCGCGGCGTCCCCGGCCAGCAGTACCCGGCCCCTCCGGTACTCGGACGCCTGCCGTGCCGCGTCCCCGAAGGAGCTGACCCAGGCCGGGGTGGCGCCGGAGATGTCGTCGCCGCTGACCCGCTTCCAGGCTTCGGCCACCTCGCTGAAGGCCGGGGGTCCGGTGCGTACCAGTGGCGCCCTGCCGTGTTCGGAGACCACGACCCGGGTCATTCCGTTGCCCAGGGGCGCGGCCAGCAGCATGCCACCGGGGCGGCGCTCCCCGGACCACTTCGGCGGTAGCCGGAGATCCCGCACATCGGCCAGCAGCAGTTCGGCGGTGGCGTCGGTGCCGGGGAACTCGAAGCCGCCGGTCCGCCTGACCACACTGCGGCCGCCGTCGCAGCCCACGAGGTAGGGCGCTGCCAGCCGGACCTCGCCGTCCGGTCCCTCGGCCCACACCTCGACCCCGTCACCGCTGTCGGTGAACCGGGTCAGCCGGTGTCCCCGCCGGATGTCGGCCCCGAGCTCGGCGGCCCACTCCCCCAGCGCGACGACGGTACGGGCCTGGGAGATGCCGGTGACGCTCGCGTGCCGTCCGTCGCCGACCGCGAAGTCGACCGGCACACTGCCGAAGTGGCCGCCGGGGGAACGGTTCAGCTCACCGAACCTGGGCAACAGCCCGCGCTGGTCGAACACCTCCAGGGTGCGGGCGGTGAATCCCATGCCGCGCGACTCCGCGGTCGGCCGGTCCTCCTGCTCCAGGACCACGACCCCGGCGCCGGCCAGCCGCAGTTCGGCGGCCAGCATGAGCCCCGCGGGCCCCGCTCCTGCCACGACGACGTCTGTGTCCCACTGCGCGGACTGGCTCTGCATGGCGTGCCTCACCCCTTGCTCTCGTGTGCGTTGTCGCGTTCGGCCGCGCCGAGATCCTCCTCGGTGACGGTGATCGCCCCGGTCGGACAGCAGTCGGCGATGGCGTGCAGCCGCTCCAGCCTCCCGTCCGTACCGTCGGGGGCCAGGGCGACGGCGATCCCGTCGTCGTCCAGCAGGAACAGGTCCTGCGCCATCGACTCGCACAGCCCGGTCCCGAGGCAGAGCGTGCGGTCGACCTGGGCGGAGCCACTCATGACGGCCGCCGGGGGCCGGTGGGGGCATTCACGTGTCAGACCTCCTGAGGTACCCGCGCGACGGCCTTCGCCGATGCGGCGACGGGCAGTGCGACCAGGCGGCGGATCGCCCAGTTGTCGATGTACCGCATGCTGCCCCGGGGGGCGTTGAGGGCCAGCTCCGGGAAGCGTGCGAACAGGGCGGGGATGGCGATGGCCCCCTCCAGCCGGGCCAGTGCCGCGCCCAGGCAGTTGTGCAGCCCGTGCCCGAAGCCGACATGGCGGTGCCCCTCGCGCCGGAGGTCCAGGAGCTCGGGCCGGTCGAACCGGCGGGGGTCACGGTTGGCCGCCAGCAGCCCGACGATCACCGGCGCCCCCGCAGGCAGGGTGGTGCCGGAGAGCTCCACCTCCTGTGTGGTGACCCGGAACAGGGCGGTGCTCAACGCGCCGTCGTAGCGCAGGAGTTCCTCCACCGCCGGTTCGGCCAGCTGCGGGTCGGCACGCAGCAGGTCCGCCTGGCCGGGGTGGTCGAGCAGCGAGAGGACGGCGTTGCCGATGAAGCCGCGCACGGTGTCGCTGCCGCCCATGATGATCGCGGCGACGATGCCCGTCAGCTCGTCCTCGGTCAGCTGGTCGTCGGGGTCACCGCCCCGGATCAGCGCGGAGGTCAGGTCGTCGGCGGGGTTGCTGCGCTTCTCTGCGACCAGCTCGGCCGCGTACTCGCAGATCCTGCCGAACGCCTCCGGCACCTTGTGCATGAGCGCGGGATCGGACGGGAACGCCTCGTTGAGCGCGCTGACCAGCTCACGGTGGCGCTCGATGCGCATACCGAGGATCTCGCCCAGAACGCCGGCGGACACCTCGCCCGCGTAGTCGTCCATCACGTCGAAGGTCTCGCTGCGCGAGCAGTCGTCGAGGATCCGGTCCACGTGCTCCTGCACGGTCTTGCGCCACTGCTCCACCTGGCGGGTGGTGAACGCGCCCATCGCCCGCCGGCGCAGCCTGGTGTGGTACGGCGGGTCGACCACCGAGATGCCCCGCGCCAGGATGGTGCCCTCGGCGGCGACCAGACCCGCGGCCCGGAACTCCGCGTTGCCCCAGGTGGAGGCCTCCGCGCTGTAGTGCTGGTCGGAGAGGACGGCCTTGACGTCGTCGTAGCGGGTCACGAGCCAGGTCTTCACGTCACCGACGGGGAAGCTGAACTCATGGACCGGGGAGTTCTCCCTGAGCCAGGAGAGAGTGGCGTGCGGATCCTGGTAGTAGGCGGGCGAGAACAGGGCGGCGGGCGGTTGCGCCGGGGTCGACGGGGTCATGACGGTTCCTCTCCTGGGGCGGGCTTCGGGGTCAGAGTGCGTTCCAGGCATCGGCCGTGGGCGCGAAGAAGCCGCGCAGGGGTGGCGGGAAGACCCCGGCGTCGGCGGCGATGCCCACCGTCCGATGCACGTACCGGGCCAGCCGCTCGACGTTCGCGGGCCCCAGGGCTTCGTACGGCCGCCGGTCGAGCCTGCCGGTCTCGGCCTCGACCTCGTCCCTCAGCGCCGCGCCGCGCGGGGTGAGCTCTCCCCCGGCGTCGACCAGCCCGCGGTCGGCGAGGCGCTCCCGGCCCGCCGACCACTCGTCCTCCGTCCAGCCGCGCATCGGCATGACGATCTCCTTGGCCATGCCGTGGCTGCTGGCGCAGTCGATCACGAGCGAGTCCACGCCCGTCAGTTCGAAGTGATCCAGCACGGCGACGTGTCCGTCGCCCCGGTGCTCGCGCAGCACCGTCGCCGCGTGCCACAGGGCCACGTGCGGGCGTTCCGGCAGGTCGAGCGCGGAGTTCGCCGCGTACAGCGGGCGTCCCGGCAGTGCCCCCGCCTGGGCTGCCACGGTCGCGAGCTTCGCCGCCTCCGAGAGCTCCGCGGACCGCACGATCCTGGTTCCCAGCAGGCGTTCGAGCGCGGCGGCAACCGCATTCTCGCGGGCCCGGAGCGCCCGCTCGGGCGATATCTGATCCCAGAGAGTGGGAATTCTTTCAGAGATGAGGCGGGGCGCGAACGAGTTGAATACAGCGGCCACCACAGCGGGATCCACGGGGCCGAGTGCGGAGGCCCGGCCGGCAAGGTAGACGCTTGAGTGATCAGTAATCCCGAACGGTGCGACTTCATCAGCCAGATCGGCTGTGAAATAGGGAATTGAATGGAGCGCGTTCACTGCCTGAGCGCAATGACGCGCGTATCCATGATTTCTGTACTGCTGATCCATGATGCCCTCAAGGCTGGGTGTCGTGGTCGGGCACGAAAACCGCTGGAGTCTGGCATGAATACCGCTGGAGCGGACGCCGACGGGTGCGCAATGGGTGCGCAGGAAAAGAAGAAAGCCACCGCGATGGACGCTGGTGGCTGTAATGACTCAGGGGCCTGCACCAACTGCCTCGTGAGCGGGCGCCGGCGAGATTTGCGCAGACCAGTGGCCCGCGAGAAGTGTGACAGTTGCTTGTGAGAGATGTCAACATCATTTCTGATTGGTCGAGTTACGTACACCGCGACGACTCCAGAGAGCGTGATGCGGCCCACATGAGGTCGTCTTGACACGTCATAGCCGGCAGGCGTGACAATTGATGATTGTAGTAACCAACGTCTGGTTGATGGAGTGATGGAGCTCTTCGCCCGATTTGGTTACGTCACGTTTACCGCTCCGTACCAGGTGTTTGCGTCACAGCAAGGCGAAGAGCCGGGCAGGCGTGGGCACTTTCCGGCCAGCGGAAGGGTGCTGGCCGCAAAGTCGGGACGCTCGGGATACAGGGGATGCGAGGCCAAAAGAGTGCAGCAGCAGCAAGATTGCTCGGAAGCGTCCGTACAACGGTCCAAGAGCCATCACCACACACCCGAAGCGGAATGGCCGCGTAGTTCTCTGGCCGAGAGACTGATTGCCAAGTTGCGGGACGTCGGAGAGGTTTACCGGGAAAGCGAGGAAGAGCTGGCGGTGCCGAGCGGAAGGCCGCTGGAACGTGTCAGTGGCACACAGTCGGTCGGCATACGCCTCGACGAGGAGACGCTGACGCTCCGCTCGCGGGTCACCGACCTCCTGTGCTCCTGGGCGGGGCTCGTGGTCTCGGAGCGCAGGCTTACGGCCGCCGTCGGCACGGAGGTCCCCGCCCTGCTGCACTTCCTGAGCGGCCAGGTCCGCTGGCTGGCCGAGCACCCCGCGGCCCAGGACCTGGACGCCGAACTGTCCGCGCTCCTCGATTCCTCCCGGGCACGCCGCGACCCGCAGTCGTACGAGGTCTCCCTCGGGGTGTGCTGCCATCCCGGCTGCACCGCCGGACTGCGGGCGACACTGTCGGGAACCGGCCGCACGGTCTACTCCCGTGTGGCCTGCGACGCCGGCCACACGGTGCCGCCCAGGGAGTGGCTGCTGCTGTCCGGCCGGGCGCGGACGGCGTCGGACACCGGCCGGTCGGGCGGTGCGGCGTGACGGAGAAGGGACGCCGGCGCACCGTACCGACCGAGCTCGCCGCACTGGCCGCGGGCGTCAGCCAGGCCACGATCCGTAAATGGGTGAGCCGAGGAAAGATCACCCGCTACGGCAGCCCGCAACGCGCCGAATACGATCTGGACGAGCTGTACGAAATCCTCTCCCGCTCGGCCCGGACGCCGCGCCCCGACTGACTCCGGCGCCGGCCGGTGCGTGTGCGTACCGCCCGCCGCTCGGCGAAGGCCGCCGAGCGGCGGGCGGGGGTCAGACGGCCCAGGCCGAGGCCACGGACACGGCCTGCCACGGAGTGAGCCGGGGATCGCAGAACGAGGTGTAGCGCTCACCGACGCCGGCGAGGTCGGCCTCGGTGGTGGCGCACTCGGTGACGTCGTCGGGAGTCGTCTCCAGATGCAGACCACCGGGAACACCACCCGCGTCCCGTACGGCCGTCACGAAGCGGGACACCTCCAGCGCGACGGTCTCCACCATCCGGGTCTTGTGGCCACTGGGTGCGGTGACGGTATTGCCGTGCACGGGATCGCTGAGCCAGATGGCGGCATGGCCGGCCTCGCGCACCGCCTCGACCAGGCGCGGCAGCCGCTCGGCGACCTTGCCGGCGCCCATCCGCGTGATCAGGGTGAGCCTGCCCGGTTCGCGCCACTCGTCGAGGCGCTCGCACAGTGCCACCAGTTCCTGGGGCTCCATGCCGGGACCGACCTTGCAGGCCACCGGGTTGGCGACCTGGGAGAGCATGGCGACGTGGGCGCCGTCGGTCTGACGGGTGCGCTCACCGATCCACGGCCAGTGCGTGGAGCCGAGGAACAGCCGCCCCGCGTCGTCGGTGCGCAGCATGGGCACCTCGTAGTCGAGCAGCAACGCCTCATGGCTCGTCCACACCTGCGGGCTCACGACGTGACGGCCTGCGGCGCGCTCGCGCCAGCCCAAGTGCTCGACGGTGTCGCTGGCCGCCATGTAACCGGTGAGGATGCGCAGGGGGTCGAGTCGGCGGCTCTCGCCGTTCGCTTCCGGCCCGTTGACCATGTGGCCCCGGAACACCGGGAGTTCGGTGCCGTCGACGACTTCGGTCGGCTGGGACCGCGGCTTGGCGAACTGCCCTGCTATCCGGCCCGCGCGCAGCACGGGCTTGCCGGAGATCAGCCCGAGCGTCCCGGCCAGCAGGTCGAGCACCGCCACCTTGCGGGCGACATGCTCGGGCCCGCACTGCTCGGGGTCCTCGGCGCAGTCGCCCGACTGCACCACCAGGGCCTGCCCCGAGGCCACGACGCCGAGGAGCGTCCGCAGGGTGGCCACATCGTCGGGCTGTACGAGGGTGGGCCGCGCGGCAAGCGTCTCGGTGACCCGGTTCAGCTGGAGCAGATCGTTCCATTCGGGCTGCTGCAGTGCCCCGCGGACGCTGATCTCACGGATGACGTCCTTCACGACGTCCTTCATTGCGTACTCCGATCCAACGGTCGTGTCGCTCGGGTCGGGGAACGTCGTCAGGCCGGGATCCCCGTGCGCTTGGTCTCAGGGACGGGAACACCCGCGGCCCGCAGCGGGCCGGAATCCGTTGACGTTCTCGATCCCGGCCGTCTTCCGCACGGCGTCAAGGAGCCCTTGATGCGGCCCACGTCGCTTCAACAGGCGTACGCACAGGGAGGGTTGAGGTTCTCAATCGAACCAGGGAGCCCGCTGCGTCGGGCCCGTGGCGGGCGTCCTCGACGGCCGCGCAGGACGGGTTCGGCTGCTGATCATGTGGTCAACTTCCCTGGTTCTCGTCAGAATCGGAGCCTCAAGACGAAGTCGAAGAGCGTTCTTCGAAAAGTATTGGCGAGCGGACTTGAGACCCGGTCGAGTTTTTGTCGTGATCGCCGGTGACACCGCCCACCCGGGCCGGGGCCCGGCCCCGGGCCCGGGGCCCGGGTCCGCGTGTCAGTCGATACCGCGTACGACGTGCGGCTCGGCGATGTCGTCCTCGTCGATGCCCGCGAGCCGCAGCGGCGGGATCGAGCCCATTGAGCCCGGGGAGAAGTCCACCGTCTCGTGAACGAATCCGAATCCGATGTCCTGTTCCTTGATGTCCTGCACGTGGTCCTCCGTCTCAGCAGGTCGGTGAAGTGTCAGCCGTGGAGCATCTCCACTGGCCGGACACTCCTCGAACCGGTCACGGCGCGGTGGATCTCGAGCGCCGCCGTAGATCGGTTGAGCGTGATGTAGTGCAGCCCCGGGGCGCCCTCTGCCAGTAGCCGCTCGGCCATGGCGGTGGCGTACTCGACGCCGATGCGGTATCCCAGTGCCGGGTCCTCGCGGGCGGCGTTCAGCTGGTGTGCCAGGTCCTCGGGGAACGCGGCGCCGCTCAGTTCGGCGAAGCGGCTGATCTGGCGGGCGTCGGTGGCCGGCATGATCTCCGGGATGACCGGGATGTCGCAGCCCGCCGCGGCCACCCGGTCACGCAGCCGCAGATAGTCCTCGACCTGGAAGAACATCTGGGTGAGGGCGTAGTCGGCGCCCGCCCGGCACTTGGCGACGAAGTGCCTGATGTCGCTCTCCCAGTCGGGCGAGCGAGGATGCCGTTCGGGGAAGGCCGCAACCCCGATGCTGAAATCACCGAGCTCCCGGACGAGCGAGACCAGTTCATGGGCGTGCCGGAAGCCGTCGGGGTGCGGGATCCACGGGGCGTTCGGATCACCGGGCGGATCCCCGCGCACGACGAGAACGTCACGCACTCCCGCGTCGGCGTACTGGCCGATGATGTGGCGCAGCTGCGCCACCGAGTGGCCGACCGCGGTGAGATGGGCGACCGGGCGCATCGTCGTCTCCGCGACGATCCGCTTGGTCACCTCGATGGTGCGCTCCCGCGAGGAGCCGCCCGCCCCGTAGGTGACGGAGACGAAGTCCGGCGCGAGGCGCTCGACCTGGCGGATCGCCTGCCACAGGGCGCGCATACCGGCCGGGGTCTTCGCCGGGAAGAACTCGAAGGAGAACGAGGGGGCGCGCCGGTGGAGGGTCTCACGCAGCATCGTCATGTCGGCCCCTGGCCTCGATGGTTCCGGTCACCGCCATACGCACGGGACTCCTTCGATCGCTCGGATCTTCAACCATGTTCGATCGCTCGGATCTTCCACCATGCGGCCCCGCGCACGAGGATCCCTCGCGAAACGCTGGAATGCGCGTGGATGCCGCTGCCCTTTCCAGCCCGTTGCGCCGTCGGTTCCTTTGCGCGTCGGTTCCTTCCCTGGGCCCCGGGCATCTCGTCGGGCGTGCCCGCGCGCCAGGTGGTACGTAGTTGAACGACTTCTGTGAGAGCCGTTCTCCCGGGAGCCGCCGTCGCGCGAGAACCGGGTTTTTCGGGCTCCGCCGGCCCCGTGCGGGCTCCGGGTCGGCGAACGCCCTTCCACGCAGGTCCTGGCAGCGGCCCGGAGCACCCCTCCCCCACCGGTGCCGCGACGCTCCCCGCCGGACCGGCCTGCTCGCCGTACCGGGCGACATACCCCACCGCCGCGAGGCGCCTCGACCTGCCACAGCACGCCGCCCACCGGCAGCTCGCCATCGGTGGGGGTGCGAGGGAGGCGGCCGCTGTTTGATGACCGGGCCAGAAACCCTGCCGGGCGGCGAGGCCCTCTGGACACGCAGGGAATCCGTGACTCCGCGAAGGTGGCGGCGCGGGCCGGGCCGTGCCGGCCGGGTTCCTGCTGTCGCCCGACTCTCCCGTGTGGGATCAGCTGTTGTGACCTTGCGGGATGCGGCCGGAACGGTGTCGTCGATGGCAGCGCGGAGGCGGAGTGCGCGGCCGCGCTCGCGGCACGCCGGCAGGTGGTCAAGGCGTTCCCGGCAGCGACGGGAGGCACCGCGCTCGGGCCGCTTGCTGGTTGCCGTCCGGTCCTTGGCCGACAACGCCCTTGTACGTCGTATCCGGGTGCGGGAGCGACCGGCCTCTCCCCTGGCGCACATCGCGTTCCTCGGTATGGAGCCCGGCGTACCTCTCCCCATGGGCGCCGCAGTGGCCCGCAGTAGGGGGGGCCGGGAGCCTTGGGATGGGGAGATCCGCGTCCGGCGGACCCGGCCGTGTCGCGAGGACCATGGGCGGCTTCGTGGGCAGAGCTCCAGGCGTGACCGGGCATCGCCGGAACACGCGAGGGCCATCCCTTCGGGGGCTTATCGATGCTCCTGGAGAGCCGAGACGGAGGGCCGGGATAGACGTGGAGGGCTCGGGTGGGAAGAGCGTGCGAAAGCGGGGACTGCAAGCGCGCTTCCGGCCTGTCGCAGCGAACAGCCTGGAAGCAGGAAGCCTGTATCGGTAGGACAGGTGATCAAGGAATGTCCGGCCCGGAGCAGACTGTGCGCAATCTCCCAAGGCGGCTCGCCCTGTGTCACCTCAACCGGCCTGACAACGGAGAGGCGACATCAGGCACATGTCCGGTACCGGGCTGAATGCGAGCGACGCGTGACGAACCATCCCCTGCTGAGCCATTCTCCCGCGCGGGTGCCTGCTACCCAGCGGAGAGAGCGACCACCCCTCGTCACCACACTGCGCACCCGGCATGCTCTCTCATAGTCCAGCCCTCGGGGGCTGCCCCCCTCGATGCCTGACTGCTAGTGCTGGGCTGGTAGAAGTAGTCCACTTTCATCGCGACTGTTCGCCACCTGGTGCCAAGAGAGCAGGAGATCCTGCATCTTCGCGCATCTCTCACCGCCCCTCATGACTACCGAACGACGTTGCCACTCTCAGCACGTCAGCGTCCGTTGCACGTAGCCAGAATCGGCAGGCAACATCTGGCGACCATCGCCATCCTGCATCTGCGAGCGAACTCCGGCACTGGTTCTCCGATTCGGGCTGATGGCATCAGTCATCATCTTCATCGGTACCGGATCAGAAGCTAGTGGAACGAGGGGAACCGTGGCGCTAGTATGCAGGGTGAGGTAAGCGAAGAACAGCCTCTGACCTGGGTAAACAAACAATGTCGCAAACATCGACGCAAGCTTGTGAGCACATAGGAGTTGCGGCATGAAGAACCGCCTGATGCCAAACTTTGACAAGAGTGTGCATCAACGGTGTCGTGACGGTGTTTCTGTAAGTAGCTACTCCTGCCCCGATCAACGCAGCTCGGAAGGCCTTGGTTCTCACCTGTCTCCTCCCCTGTGTCAACGCATACAAGGCGGCCTGTTTGCCGACAGGTTCACTGGCAGGTATGCATACAACATGGCACGTCCATCCGGCGGTGCTGCTGCAAGTCCACCTGCTCGTGGATGCGCGGGTAGACGTGTTGACCTGAGCGCCCATAAGCAGAGCGGTAAGCAGGGGTGCAGGGGTGTCTATCCGTCTCCCTGTGGCTATGCACGTGCAACCAAGGGTCGGCTCAGTAGCCAGCAGCTCAGCACGTGGGCCAACAGGGGTGCGGACTCAGTCCCAGGTAGGCGAGTCCGCCTGACTGCACATGCGGCGACAGACGGACGTGCAGACCTGCGAGGCAGCAGGCATCCAAGTGGGCCTATAGGGAAGCAGTCATGTTGGTAAGGACGCACGGTTGTAGGGGTGCATGCCCAGTAGCAGCGGTGTCCGGCGCCCTGTGTGCTCGTCCATTGAACTGCCGAGCCGCAGGCACGCTGGCTCGGCAGCCGGTATGCGGGTCCATTGCGAAGCCTGTACGCACACATCGTGCTGGGTCTCTCCGCAAGTGCAAGGGCACGCAGGCTTCGCCGTAGACAAGCGGGCCTATGTGCGTGCCAGCAGACCGGCAGGGTTCTATGTCCGGATGCCCGTCGGCAGGGCAGTCCGCCCCAGGGATTGCCCGCGTGTTGATGGTGCGGTTGCGTAGCACACGGGACGGTTAGCTGGACCGTCGGCAAGCGTGGCTGCCTGGCTGTGCATCCGTGGGCAACCAGGCCCATAGGCAGGCATCGAGGCCGCTTGGCGGGCAAGCACGCAGGCGAGCACGGAACCCGGTGCACAGGTCGGTGGCGAAGCAAGCCGACCGGCTGCCTGCCACACGAGCCGCAGTGTCTGCCCGTACCTGTGCGTGGATGCTGATTCGGTCGCGTGTCCGACAACTAAGACGTTGATCTTCGTGATAACTTGTGCTCCTCCCTTTGACGCAACTTTTTTGGAGGTAACTGTCCATATGGAGATGTCTCTTGGCCTCTTCGCTGGGCAGCCGACTCACAGAGCTGCGAAGTGGAACGTATGAGAACCAGCAGTAGAAGCACCCTTGGGACACGCAGTGACACCTATCGTGCTGCCAACCCGAAGTATGCCGATGAGCTGGGACAACGGGGCCAGATGCGCGATTTGGCGCTCCGATCGGCAGGTTCAGGGCCCTACCTGACGCGCTCCGGGGCTGCCACGGAGCGCAGAATCGTTCTGAGCGAAGTCTTGACCATCAGTACCGGAGCAAAAGGGGCGTTTCATGCCCCGATTGCGGTCCCGAACAAGAGTGAGAGGATCCATGGCCAGTCCCTTCGAAGCGCCTGCCACTGATACGCAGCTCGCCGGCATCCCCTGGGAGTCGCTGTCGCACATCTTCATGTTCGGCAACGGCAAGGGAGGCGTCGGCAAGTCCTCCGTCTCCGCGAACGCTGCGGGCAAGGCGGCTCGCAGCGGACTGCGCACACTCATCATCGACTGCAACGCCCAGGGCAACATCGCACGCGAGCTCGGGTACAAGCGGGCCGATTGGAACGACGGGGGAGCGGGGCTCATCGAGGCGCTGCGTACCGGCGCGCCCCTGACTCCGGTCGAGAACGTGCGGGAGAACCTCGACGTCGTCCTGGGCGGCCCGGCGCTCGGTGACGAGTTCGGCATCTTCTTCCACACACTCCTGGCCAAGGAAGGCCCGCACGCGTACCTGCGGCTGCTGATGTGTCTGCTGCCGATCGCGCACCGGTACCAGATCATCATTCTCGACACCCCGCCGGAGAACCCCTCGCTCCAGCGCCTCGCCCTCTCCGCCGCCCGGTGGCTGATCATCCCGGTCAAGAGCGACGGTGGTGCGGAGGACGGCCTCGCGCAGATTGGCCTGGAGTTCTCCTACGTCAAGTTCGTCAGCCACATCAATCCGCACATCGCACTGCTCGGCGTACTGCTGTTCGACACAGGGCGGAACTACAGCAGCATCCACGCCGACGTACGGCGCCAGGTGCAGAAGGTGCTGGGCGAGGAAGCCCACATGTTCAAGCACCTCATCGGGCACACCGAGTCGGTGGCCCGTCTGGTGCGGAAGAGAGGCCTCCTCGTACACGAGTTGGCGGATCAGCGTGCGGCAGGCGATCGCACGGTTCCGGAGACCGTGGTGGGGCTCGACTCGGATTACGAAGGTTTCACCGAAGAGATGTTCGCCAGGGCTCTGGAGCTCAGGAAGGATGCCGCGGCATGACACCGCCGAAGAACAAAAAGACCTCCGACCAGGACGACGAGCAGAGCATGTCGGACGAGGGCGTCGGCAACCTGTTCACCGGTGGCGCCGCACCGTCCGGTGCGCTCGCCGGCTGGGCGGCCCAGCCGGGCCCCTCGGCCCCGGCTGTCCCGGCGGCTCAGCCGGGCCCGGCCGTCCCGCGGCCTCCTGTGGTGCCCCGGCCCACTCAGGAGCTCGTCGAGGAGCCCACGCCCCCGGTCTCCGATGCGGACACCGCCAAGCCGGTCGGGTTCTACGTGTCGACGAACGTGGCCAACCGCTTCCGCAAGCTTCGCAAGCAGAGCGACCTGACCCATACCCAGATCGTGTTCCTGGCGGTGGAAGCCGCTGTCGAGAAGGGGCTCGCTCAGGTCGTCGAGGAGGCACGGCGGGCGCCCAAGTTCCAGTCCAAGCTCTTCGCCGTGGCGACGAACAACACGGACCTGCGGGGGCTCGGGCCGGTGCAGCTGCAGTACAAGCCGACGAGGGCTCAGCGTGGGGTCATCGACGGCCTGGTGACCGAGGCCGGGCTTCCTGACCACACCAAGTTCCTGGCGGTCGTCCTCGACCAGTACCTGCCGGGGCGCAGGGACGCCTGAGAGCAGCCGTGGGGAACATCGTCGGCCAAGCAGCGCTGGCCGGCGATGCCGAATCGCTCCCCTCCAGCATTACCTGAACGACGGCCAGCCCCCGGCAGAGCCCCGGGGGCTGGCACAGCTGCGTTCGGACCCCGTAGGAGGCCAGGCGGCGGGGGAGTGATGGGAGTGCCCGCCGGGCCGCTCCCGCGGGTCCAGAGGCGGTAGAGGCGCGCTCGAAGAAGAGCCCAGGCCCGAGGCAGGGCGGCACGGGGCTGAACGGGACCGGAGGCTCCGGTCCCGTTCAGCCCCGTGGTTCAGTCCCGTACAAAAGTGCAGGTCAGAGCGTTTTCCTGGAGAACAACGGGACTGACGGGGCTGGACCTCGTAGTTATCAGCTGTGTAAGAAAATATGGGAACACGCGTACGCACGCGCATGACATCTGTTTCTCTGTGTAGGGGATAACTACGAGGTCCAGCCCCGTCAGTCCCGTAGTCTTGCGGGATACTGCTTTGACCTGCACTTTTACTGAACGGGACTGAAGCGTTCAGCCCCTCACGGGACTGAACGAAACGCGGGGGACCGAGCCGCCGGGCGGGGGCACGGGACTGACGGGACTCATTTTCCGCGACACGCGGTTCTTCCTCTCCTGCACCCCTTCGGGGTGGGCTACGCTCTGTTCGGCTGACTCGAAAGCTCAGTCCCTTCAGTCCCGTGGTCCCGTCGGCGCGGGGCTTGCCGAGGCGAGGGACAAGACCCGCACGCGAAGAGCCTGAGAAGGACCAAAAGTTGCCCGACCACGCCTCGGCCACCCCGCCGGCTGCCTCTCGGCCGGCGGACGGGCACACGATCGCGCGTTGGTGCGCCCGTGAGGGCTGGCCGGTGCACCCGCTCGCACCGGCACAGAAGACGCCGCCCGCCAACTGCGCCGACTGCAAGGGTCACCACGCCCCGGCCACCTGCCCGTGCAGGAACGCGGGCAGGTGGTGCCACGGCTTCCACGCGGCGACCACCGTCCCCGGGCTCATCGACGCCTGGTGGAGCGCGCAGCCCCGCTTCGGGGTGGGCGTTTCGTGCGGTCCCGCCGAACTGGTGGTGCTCGATGTCGACGCCCACGCCGCCCAAGTGCCCGAGAGGGCCCGGCTGCTGCCCGGCATCCCGATCGGCCCCCAGGTGGACCTGGCGGGCCTGGCCACGGGTTTCGACACGCTGGCGCTGCTCGCGGCCCTGCGCGGCGAGCAGGACCCGGCGGCCGACGAGACCACCTTGCGCGTGCGGACCCCGTCCGGCGGGCTGCACATCTGGTACCGCAACCCGTACCCGGCGACCCGCTACCGCTCGTCCACCGGCTCCAGCCCGCGGACGGCCCTGGCCTGGCAGGTCGACGTCCGGTCCGACAACGGCTACATCGTGGCCCCCGGCGTCCGGACCGCCGCAGGCGACTACGTCCCCGTGAGCGCTGCCCGTGAGCCGGCCCCGCTGCCCGCCTGGCTGGCAGCCGAGCTGAAGCGCACAGGGCACGTCCCGGAGGCCGTGAGTGCCTCTCAGGCGCCGTCCGGCCCCCCGGTGCCCATGCGTCGCTCACGTCCGGCCACAAAGGCCGCAGAACGGCTCCTGGAGCCGTTGCTCGCGGAGGTCACCGCCTGTCGAACCGTCAGGGAGGGAGCGAGCTTCACCGAGAAGCTCAACCGTGCCGCCTACACCGCTGGTGGCCTTGTAGAAGGCGGTCACCTGTCCGGGGCCGATGCGCGCAGCCTGCTTGCGGAGACTGCCCGTACCGCCCGACCGCACCAGGAACGTCGCAATTTCATGGTCATCGAATCAGCTCTGTCCGCCGGCGCCCAGCGCCCGCTCCACCCGCGAGGAAGCTCATGAGCGTCGAGCCCGTACGCTTCGATGCCGAAGCCGCAGCCAGGCAGATTCATCAGCAGAGCCTCGATCTGAACCTGGACCTGCAGCAGCCCAGCCTCCCCGCCCAGCAGAACGAGGCGCCCGCCCAGCACCCCGCGGAGCCCGCCGGGCTGCTGCCGACCGCCCTCACCGACCGAGGGAACGCGAAGCTGTTCGCGCGCCTGTACAGGGACCGGTTCCGATACGTCATCGGGATGGGCTGGCACTCCTGGGACAGGTACCGGTGGAAACTCACCGGTGGCGAGGAGGCCGCCGTCTGGGCCGCGGGGGAGATGGCAGAGCAGTACGCCGACCACGACCCGACCGGGCGGTTCATGGACCGGCAACTGGCCGGACACCGCCGCCACTCGGAGTCGACCGCCGGAGTCAAGGCCCTCCTGTTCCAGGCGCAGGCAGCACCGAGCCTGCGCCTGTACCCCGATGTCCTGGACGGCGACATGTACGCCCTGTGCACCCCCTCCGGCGTGGTGGACCTGCGCACCGGCCGGCTGCGCAAGCCCAACCCGCTCACCGACATGCACTCGCGCGCCACCACCGTCGCCCCGCTCAAGACGCCGGTCCCGAGGTGGGACAGCTTTCTGCGCGACACCTTCGGCGACGACGACCAGGGCCTGGAGACCACGCGCTTCCTGCACCTGCTGCTCGGCTACTCCATCACCGGCGACGTCGGCGCCCAGGTCCTGCCGTTCCTGTACGGCTCGGGCGCCAACGGCAAGTCCGTGCTCCTGGAGGTCATGACCCAGATCCTGGGGGACTACGCGAACGCCGCCCCGCCCGGCTTCCTCATGGAGAAGGGCAAGTTCACCGAACACTCCACCGAGCTGACCGAACTGCACGGCCGGCGCATCGTGGTGTGCAGCGAGCTGAAGCCCAACGACAAGTTCAACGAGGCCCGGGTCAAGCTCCTCACCGGCGGCGACACCATCACCGCCCGCCGCATGCGGCAGAACTTCTTCACCTTCACGCCCACCCACAAGCTCTGGCTGCTCGGCAACCACCGACCGGAGGTCGGCACCGGCGGGCACGCGTTCTGGCGCCGCATGCGCATCATCCCCTTCGAACGGCGCGTTCCCGACGAGCGGAAGATCGACAACCTCGCCGCCGAACTCGTAGCCGACGAGGGCCCCGGCATCCTGCAGTGGCTCATCGAAGGCGCCCAGCGCTACCTGGCCACCCGGGACCCGCTCACCGGCCCCGCGTCCGTACGGGTCGCGACAGCCGCGTACGAGACGACAGAGGACCACATCGGGCGGTTCCTCACCGAACGCTGCACCAAGGGCGAGGGAGACCGTCCCAACCCCGATCTGCGCGTCGAGCAGAAGCTGCTGTACGAGGCCTACGGCCGATGGTGTTCGGACGAGGGCATCCGCTCCTCCACACCGCGCGCCTTCGCCGGCCGGATCCGTCAGGAACTGGGTCTGGCCTCGCCCGCCGAAATGATCAAGAATAACGCGACCAAGCTCTACCCGGGTCTCGCGCTGCTCCCCGACGGCGCTTCTGAAGGGGGCGCTCGATGACAGCAACACCATGCGCCCTGCCCGCCCTTGCCGGGCAACCGTACGATAGGGGTGGTTGCCCCGACCGGTTCCGCACCGCCGGCCCGGGCACGAGCTCTTTGAACGACACACCGCCAGGCCGACCCGCGGCCACCCACACGCAGGAGGGCCGATGAGCGCGCTGCCCCAGGAAGGCGATGTTGCCCAGGAGGTCGAGATCGTGTGGCTCGAGGACCCGAGGGGCCTCGACTACGTCCGCCAGGCCCTGGACAAGGTCAACACGCGCAAGGGCAAGCCACGGTACGAGCGTGACGGCCGTCTCGTCGGCTACACGAACCTCGCCCCGAAGGCGCCCCGCAGTGCCGACAGCGGCCTGTTCGCCCGCCGTACGTTCTACCTGCTGCCGCACGACCGCCCCAACCGGCCCGACGACCCCGAGTGCCCCTACAAGGTCGGCTCGCCCCTCGAGGCGGTCGACCCGCGCACGGTCGCGCCGGGCGAGGTGGGGGAGAAGACCAGCCGCTCACAGGGCACCGCGGAGATAGTCCCGGCCGGTTCCTGAGCGCCGCGTACGGACGGAGGTGTCCCCGTGGCCGGTACGGCGGGTCACGGGGACACTCCGGGAAGAGCGTTGCCGGGCAGTAGATCCGGCTCTCTCGCGATGTGCCGCGGAAGAGCGCGGCGGTGTGGTCACAGAGGCCGCACGGGGCCCGACATGGTCGAGGTGAAGACGGTCTCGCCCCCTTGCCGGCCCACGACCTCCACCGTCATCAGTTCGCTGTTGTCCGCCGAGTGCCCGGCCACCTCGATCCAGCAGGGCCGGTCGAGCTCGGCGAAGCGGTGGAAGACGGTGGCCGCGCTCGCGGGCGGCATCACCAGGGGCGCGGTCAGCGTGCACGCCGCCTGGCGCGCCGCTTCGAGCAGGACCATGCCGGGCAGATGGTCCCCGGCGTGATCGAAGAAGATCGGGTGATCCAGGTCCGGGGCGAGCAGCCAGACGGACGGGACGTCGGTCGGGGTCAGGACCACGTCGGCGGCGAAGCGACGGCCGACGGAGGCCGGTGCCATGGGCGCACTGCCCGGCTCGACCGACGGCATCGCCGGGTCGTCGCCCTCCGGACGGTTCGCGCGCAGACGCGCGTAGACGGGCGGGATGATGGCGGAGAAGCGTGACGTTCCGTTTGCGACGACGGCGTCGCCCCGCCGGATGACGAACTCCATACGCAGATGACTGGTTCTTCGCCCGCTATAGGTGATATCCGTACATCTCACGTCCAGGGAGAAGTCCGTCGGGCAGGAGCCTATGTTCAGGTTCTCCAGGTAGGTCGTGTAATTGAGGTCCCACATCACGAAGTGATGACCGAGCGGGACACCCAGCTCGGCGTGGGCCAGGAACATTCCGGCCTGCCGGAATGTCTCGGCCACCTGCAGCGGATCGTGGCTGAGCCCGTCCGCGCTGTTGAAGAGCGTATGCGCTCGCGGCCACTGCCCGGTGAGGGCGAACCGCAGGTCTTCCTGGGCGGTGCAGCCGGTGAGGAACACCTCCGCCAGGGATGCCCGGTGGACGTATTCCTTGGGAACCGTCGTGGTCAGCTGGGACATTTGCGGCAGTTCGGTATGGCCACTTGTGGTGGACAGAGCCATGGAAGACCCCCCGTTTTGAATACGCGGTCAGCGATGACCCCTATAAGATACGGACCTACCGGTTTTCTTAACGAGAACCACAAAGTAAAGAATTGGTCAAGTACACTCGTTTGCTGAATCCAACATTCCGGTTTGCGTGATCACTCCATATCTTTCACTGCGAATGTTCACGAAATAAAGGGAGAAACGGACTTAAGCGGCAACTGTTGGCCCCGGGCTGGAGGAGTAAGAAAGCGCGGGAACATCACGTGAGGTCTTTTCTTCTTGTGGGGGGTACTCGGGTGGCGGCCGGAAGTGACAGGGAGACCGATTTGATGAAGGCACCACTGCGCACACTTCGCCTCGCCGCGGTCAACATCGACGGGGTTCTGCTCAATGACACGTTCAGCCCCGTCCTGCACCGTCTCGTGGTCGAGTGGGGCGGCACCTATACGGCCGAGCTCGAACGGCGAATGCTGTCGCAGCCGCAGAGTGCGGTGGCGCGCCTGCTGGTCGAGACGACCGGTGTGAACGCGACCGTGCAGGAGGTGATCCAGGCCTACTTCGCGGTCCGCGAGCGCTATCTGCGCGAGCATCCGGTGCGACTCCTGCCGGGGGCCCTTGCGTTGCTCGAACGGCTGGCGGCCCTGGGCCTCGACCTCGTGTGCTACGGCGGCCTCGAAGCAGACCACTTCCATCGCCATCTCGGTGCGGAGACCGCACGGTTCACCGCACCCGGGTACATCTGCACCAACGACTGCCGGCCCGGGATCCGGGAGATCGTCGAGGACTCCTTCTCCCTCCGCCACGACCAGGTGCTCTTCATCGACGACGCCGCGTCGTTCGCGGTCCGGGCGCGCGAGCTGGACGTGCCCTTCATCGGACACCCCAGCCACTACGAGAACAGCTTCCAGCCGGAACTGATGCGCGAGGCCGGCGCCCGGCACGTGGCCGGTTCGCTGGACGAGATCGACGAAGCACTGGTGCGCAGGCTCGACCAGGAGGCCGGGGACGGAACGGTATGGCGAAACGCCGGCCGGCCCGCCGCCCAGGAGGTGGGCAGATGAACAGCGCCGCAGCCCCGGCCCTTGAGGGGAAGGTCGTGATCGTCCACGGTGCCAGCAGCGGCATCGGGGCCGCCGCCGGGCGGGTGTTCGCCCGCCACGGCGCCGTCGTGGTGCTGACCGCGCGCCGGGAGGACCGGCTGCGCGAGCTGGTCGGCCGGCTGCGCGCCACGGGTGCGGAGGCGAGCCACCACGTGGTGGACGTGCGGGACGGGGAGGCCGTGCGGCGCGCGGTGGACAGCACCGTCCAGCGCTACGGGCGGCTGGACGGCGCCTTCAACAACGCGGGCGTCGGCCTGCCGAGAACCCCGATGCACCTCATCGAGGACGACGTGTACGAACGCGTCCTGTCGACGAACGTGACAGGCGTGTGGAACTGCATGCGCCACGAGATCGCGGCCATGCTCAAGGGCGGGGGCGGGGCGATCGTCAACACGAGCAGTGTCGGCGGGCTGGTGGCCTCCTCCACCGGGGCGCCCTACATCGCGTCGAAGCACGCGGTGCTCGGGCTGACCAAGGCGGCCGCGGTCGAGTACGCCCCGCACGGCATTCGCGTCAACGCGATCGCTCCGGGGCTGACCCGCTCCGAGATGATGGACGACTGGTTCGCGAGCTCGCCGGAAGTGGAGGAGAGGGCCTCCCGGTCCGCTCCGCAGGCGCGGGCGGCCGACCCGGAGGAAGTGGCGGAGACGGCGGCCTGGCTCTGCAGTGACCTGGCAAGTTTTGTCACGGGGGCCACGTTGCCGGTGGACGGAGGGCGTACCGCCTGGTGAGCCGGGACGGGTGGGGCGGGTCCGTCCCACAACTGCTGACGGGCCTTCGTGCCGGAGACGGGACCGGGTAAGGTAGTCACATTCGGTTTGTTAGTGATCGGAGCGGGGGCCATGGCGCAGCAGGAGCGTGCGATACGAACCCGCCGTGCTGTTATCGAGGCAGCCGCCGCGGTCTTCGCCGAACGGGGCTACGCGGCGGCCACCATGGCCGAGATCCTTCAGCGGGCCGGAATGACCAAGGGCGCCCTGTACTTCCACTTCGACTCCAAGGAAATGCTGGCGCGCGGAGTCATAGAGGCGCAGGTCGACCCCGCCCAGTGGGCTCCGCGCGAGTTGAAGCTGCAGGAGTGGATCGACGTCGGCATGACGCTGGCCGAGCGGATCCCCAGCGATGTCGTCCTGCTCGCGGGCATCCGGCTCTCGGCCGACATGCAGGGCCGGACCCGGTTCGGCAGCGCGTGGCCCACCTGGACCGGTCTGGTCGCCAAGCTGCTCACCGAGGCGAAGGAACAGGGAGAAGTGCTCCCGCACGTCGACCCGGAGGAGACCTCGCAGGCTTTCGTCGGTGCGTGGGTCGGTACACAGCTCGTGTCGGAGGCCGAGGCCCGCTGGGGGGACCTCAGCCAACGTGTCTCCGTGCTGTACAACCTCGTACTGCCCGCCATCGCCACGCCCGCGGCGCTGATGAGGCTGGACACCGCGCCGGACCGGGGCGCCCGGGTCCTCGCGGAGTTCCAGGACCCGGACGGCACACCGCTCACGTCCGCCGAGGCGTAGCAGGCACAGCAGGTATCTCCGTGGTCCGTGCGTCTGTCTGATGTCTGACGGCAGAAGTACGGACCATCGCCGTCTTTCTCCCCGCACTGGAGCCGTGCTGGATTCTTGCTGTCGTCGGCATCGTGAGGCTGTCGACGACAGCGAGGACGGGTGCGGCGGCACGGCGCCCGGAAGTCGCGGGACGACCGCGTTCACGTGCAGTCACTTCTTCTTTCGCTGACGGTGCTTGGCCGTCCCGGGGTGGCCGGCAGCAGCAAGAACCTCTAGAAACCAACCAGATATGCGGTTTGCTAGGGTGCTCTGAGCGAGGCACCGCTGTCCGCGGCGACCGGAGTGGGGACCCGGCGTGCCGCTCAGGGCGGAATGAGGAGGAACTCATGGTCAAGCAGGAGCGAGCGGCCCGTACTCGTCGTGCTCTCATCAACGCGGCCGCGGAGATCTTCGCGGACGACGGATACGCACTGGCCTCCCTTCCTGCGATCAGCAAACGGGCCGGAGTGAGCACCGGCGCCCTGCACTTCCACTTTCCGAGCAAGGACTCCTTGGCGCTCGCGGTGGAGAGCGACGCGGAGCTCGCCGTACGCACCATGCTCGAACAGTGCAGCGACTCGTCGGCCACCGCGCCGCAGTGCCTGGGGCGCGCCGTCACGCTGCTGCTCGACGCGGTCGGTTCGGACCCCGTGGTCCGGGGAGGCCTCCGGCTGGGCGGCGATCCGTCCCGCAAACGTGGCGGCGGTGTCATCGCCTGCTGGCACGAGTGGGTCCGCGATGTGCTCGTGCGGGCCAGGGAAGAGGGCGAGCTGTCGGAGCAGATCTCCCCGGAGTACGCGGCCGTCGCCATCGCGGCGGCCGTCGCCGGCGTCGCGTTGTTCGGCGGCATCTGCGCTCCGCCACAGCTGCCGCACGCGTACGTGGTCCAGTTCCGGGAATTCCTCCTGTCCTGGCCGGCCACGTCGATGTGGCAGGAACGGCCTCGGCAGGTCGGCGGGCCGGCCGAGGTGGTCGAGTCCGGTTGAAGGGTGCCGGGTCCTGCCCGGCTCAAGTCGTACTCCAGCAGGACACCGCACCCTTGGTCCGGTGATTCGGGCCGTTGAAGAGGGGGCCAGCACGCATGTCGTCGCAAGTGCACGTGGCCGAACACGCGATCTCTGTGGCAGCTCCTGTCGGCGTGGTCTACGGCCTCCTCGCGGACCCGCTCCGCTGGCCCGTGCTGTTCCCGTCGTACGTCCACGTCGAGCGCATCGACGGTGACGGTTTCCGTGAACTGCTGCACCTGTGGGACATGACGAGCGACGGACTGCGCGCCCTGCACGTACGCCGCCACCTGCACCCGCACACCAGGACCGTGGAGACCGAGCGGATCGAACCCCTGACGCAGCAGGTCACCGGGCGCGGCGTCTGGCGTGTGACGCCCGGTAGCGGCGGCGGCAGCGTGCTGACCCTGCGCAGGGAACTCGGGCCGTCCCCCTTCCCGGTGCCCTCTGCCGGGGCCGGGGAGGCGGCACAGGTGCTCGACACGGAGGTCAGGGCCCGGCTCGACGAGGTCAGGGCGGTGGCCGAGCGCTGGGAGCGGCTGGACGAACTACTGCTGGCCTTCTCTGACAGCGTCCACACCAACGGGCCGCCCGAGCTGGTCTACGACTTCCTCCAGCGCGTCGAGGACTGGCCCGACCTGGTTCCGCACATCGAGTGGACCGAGGTCAGCACGGACGCTCCGGGCGTGCAGGTCGTCGATATCGACAGCACCGCCTGGGACGGCGGCGACACCGTCACCTCGGGCGCCGTCCGGCTCTGCTTCCCGGCTGCCGGATACATCGTCCACAAGGACGTGGTGCCGCCCGAGATCCTCGCGGGGCACACCGTCCAGTGGTCCTTGCTGCCGGACAGTTCGGGACTCACCGCGGTCTGTACGCACTCCGTGATGCTCAGGGAAGAGGCTCTCGTCTCCTTCCTCGGCGCCGGAGCCACCCTCACCGACGCCCGTCACGAGGTGCGTACGGGGCTGGGACAGGCCAGTGCCGAGATCCTCGGGCTGGCCAAGTGGCATGCGGAGAGCGCCCTGCGCCGCGTGGGGTGACCACGCGGACCGGACGGACGAGGAGGACACGCCGATGGGCGTTAGCGGGCAGGGATCGCTCCTGCGGGACGAGCGGGCGGCCGCACCGGCCGTCGCGCCGCCCTTTCACGCGGCGGCGCCGCTGCCCCCCGCCGCGACGAGGCGTGCCCGGCGTCTTGAGGGGCTGCTGGGCGACCCGCGCGACCGGGCCAACCCGTACGGCCACCACGCACTGACGCTTCCCGGCGGGCTGCCCGCGCTCAGCGGCATCGCCGCGTCCGAGGTCCGGTCGGCCGGTGAGAGCGGGTACTTCGGCGGTGCCGAGGCACTGGTCGCCGCCCTGCGCCCGCTCTTCCGCCGGGACCTGGCCCTGGGCCACGCCACCGTCACCGGGGCCCTGTTCGCGGCCGACGGGCCGGACGGGCCGATGCCGGCCCGGACGGTGGAACTGGCCCGGCTGCTGGGGCCGGCCGCGCTGAGCGCCGCGGCCGGAACCGCGCTGCGCGCCGCGGTGCGGGCCGTCTCGGAGGGGGAGCGGAAGACGCCGGGGCTGTCACGCTGGCGCGCCTCGCTCGCCCGGAGTTTCGCCGACCTGGCCGCCTGCGAGAGCCTGACGGCCGTGGCGCTGCGGTCCCTGACCCGTTCGCCCGGTACGGGGCAGGCCCTGCGGGCCGCGGCGGGCTGCGTCGTACCCGGTCTGGCGGCCGAGATCCTGGACGAATCCGTACTCACGCTGGGCGAATGCGGTCACGAGCCCGGCAGCGCCGCGCTGCGGTGGTGCGCCAAGACGGCGGCCGAGGTGTCCTACGTACGCGAGACGATCGGCATGGCCAACTGCCGGGCCGAACTGATGCATGAGCTGCCGTCGTCAGCGGGCCCCGGCGGCGGCCGCGTGGCGGCGCGGCCCACCGCGGCGCGCGGGGACGCGGACTTCGACTGGGCGGCGGAGCTGCACGGTGTCCTGGACGCCGCGGCGGCCCACGGCTCCGGCGACGCGGACCGTCCGGTCCCCGGGCAGACCCGGGCGGCGCGGCGGCTGCTCGCCGAACGCCGGCTGCTGACCGGAGCGGACAGGTCCATGGCCCAGGCGGGCACGGCGGCGGCCGAGCGGTATGCCCAGCTCCTCACGGTCTGCGCGGTGCTGGGCGTCCACCGGGACGCCGCTCTGTACGGCGGCAGCCGCTTCCTCGCCTCCGGGGCGTGGTCGACGCTCGCGCTCACCCGCGCCGTCCAGCGCCTCGGCCTGCCGCCGGTCGGCCCGTTCGTCGAGGCGCAGGCGGCTGTCGAGGCGGAGCTGGACAGCCGGGACCGGCTGCGAGCCGACTGCGACCTGCACGCCACCAGGATTCTGTGGTGAGCGCCCTGGACGCCGCGGAGGTCACCGCGGCCGGCAGTGCGGCGCCGGTGTACGTATCCAGCCCCGACGGTCCGTGGGATTCGGTGCAGAGTCGTTTCTGCAGTGCGGGGCGCGTGATCGTGCACACCACATGGGGGGCGTGGGCGCCGGCGGCGCTGCTCGATCCCGAACTCCGTCAGACGCTGGGCCAGGACTGGCCCCGCTACCGGCAGTTCCCCGGAACCGGGCAGCGCCTGGGCTTCGCCGCCTCGCGCTACCTCATGAAGTACACCGTCGCCGCGGCCTTGGAGATCCCCGTCCAGACCATCGACTTCACCTTCCGGCCCGGTGGACGGCCCGGAGTACGCGGCTGGGACGAGCTCTCGCTGAGCCTGGCGCACACCGACGAACTGCTCCTGGTCGGCGTGAGCGGCACCGGCCCGATCGGCGTGGATGTCGAACGGGCCGACCGGCCCGTCCCCTTCGAGCTGATGGGCGAGGAGGTGTGCACCCCCGTCGAGGCCGAGCGGCTGAGGGCGATGCCCGAGGAGCGACAGCGTGCCGAACTGCTGCGGCTGTGGACCCTGAAGGAGGCGTACACCAAGGCGCTCGGCTACGGGCTGCGCCACAGCTTCTCCCGGGTTGGCTTCGAGGAGGGCGCCGACGGGCGCATCAGGCTGGCCGCGCCCGCACCGGACGCCGACGCCTGGGCCTTCGGCACCCACCTGGTTCAGGACCGGTACCTGGTCAGTGAGGCCCACCGCGGACCGCTGCCCGGCCCGGCGGCGGACCTGCCCGCGGCCGCCGGCGCCGCCGCCGTGGGGGACGAGGGCGCGCGGGACCGGGGATGAGCGGCGGACGTCCGAGCCCGGGCGGCGTCCTGTGCGTGACCCACACGGCGTCCGCCACGGCACCGGACGGCTCTCAGGTGCTCGAACTGCACGGGCCGCTGACACCGGTCGAGGCCGACCGGCTGGCGGCCCGGTTCGTCGAGCGCCATCGCGCCTTCTCCGTCCTGTTCGCCAGCCACACCGACAGCCGCCACACCCTGACGTTCATCCCGCGTGGCACCGCCCCGCCGGGCCCGGTGCCCCTCTCGTCCGAACTGCTCGCCGACGTACTGCTGCTGCCGGTGGGCGCGTGGACCGTGCCACTGACCGGCACCCAGCGCGCCCGGGTGCGGGCGGCCCTGCGCACCCCGGACGATCCCGGCCGCCACGTCGAGCAGGTGGCCCTGCACTGGACCGGCCCCCTGGACGCGCACCGCTTCGTGGCCGCCTGGCAGTCGGTGGCCGCCCGCGAATCGGTGCTGCGCAGCGCGTTCGACTGGGTGGCCACGCCCCGGCTGGTGCTGCACGACCACGCGCACATCGACATCGTCCACCGCTCCCGTGAGGCGGTCCCTTCCTGGGACGATCTGCTCGCGCACGACCGTGCCCAGGGCTTCGTGCTGAACCGCGCCGGACTGCTGAGGCTGACGCTGATCGAGGATGCCCCGTCCGGGGAGGGCGCGTCCGTACCCGGTACCCGCGTCCTGCTCACGTATCACCGGGCGCTCCTGGACGAGCGCGGCGTACACGTCCTGCTGCGCGCCTTCTACCGCGCGTATCTGGCGGGCGGGTCGCTGCCCGGCGGGGACCGGCGCCCCGATGTCCGCGACCACGCCCGCTGGCTGGCCGGGCAGTCCCCGGACGCCGCACGCGCCTACTGGACCCGCGCCGCCCCGCCCCCGGACGCAGCGGTGAGCCCCGGACAGCAGGGTGGCCCCACCCGGCAGAGCGGGGACGCCCAGGCGCGGCGCCGCCTTTCCCCGGCGCAGGTGCTGCGGCTGAGGGCCTGGGTGACCGCTCGGGGCGCCGGGGAGAGCAGCGCGCTGCACCTGGTGTGGGCGCTGCTGCTCCACCGGGCCATGGGGACCGGTGGCCGCCCGGGTCACGTCACCTTCGACGTACGGCTTTCGGGGCGGGACGTCGCGCTGCCGGGCGCCACCGACGTGCCGGGTCTGCTGGGCGGCTGCGCCCCGCTGACGGTGAACGTCGACCCGGTGGAGCCGCTGGAAACGCTGATATCCAGGCTGCGCGACGCCGCACTGGACATGGCCATCTATCCGTGGGTGAGCGACGAGCTGCTGAGCGAGTGGACCGGGCGCGGTGCGCGGCAGACGGGCACCATCATCGATTTCGACAGCAGGCCACCGATGATCCCGGCCGTGCGCGCGGAACTCGCGGCGCAGGGAGTCCGGGTCGACGTACCGCGCCTCGTCGGCGGTTCGGGCGCCTCGGTCACGCTCGTGGCGCGTCACGAGCCGGACGGCAGTCTCAGCCTGACCTCGCTCTACGACCGCGCGGTGCTGCGGGACGCGGATGCCGCGCTGCTGCTCTCGCAGTGTGTGCGGATGCTGCGTGCCCTGGCGGACTTCACCGACACGGGCACAACCGTCGCGCAACTGGTCCGGGTGCTGGACGGCCTGGGCGTGCCGCACGCGGCGGTGCGGCCGCCGGGGCGTCAGGGCGCCCGCCGGCCGTCCCTGACCGTGCTGAGGACCGGAGAACCGGGCGCGGACGTCATCTGCCTGGTCGCGCGGGAGGGCGTGGTGTCCGGCGCGTACGAGCGCTTCGCCCGCCGGCACGACGGCCCGGAACACATCGTCGAACTGAACTGCCAGGAAACCCCGCTCGCATTGCCGCCCGCGCTCGTGGAGGTGGTGCGCGGGGCCAGGCTGCTGCTGTGCGGCTGCGGACCGGGCGCGGTGACGGCGTACGAGATCGCGCGCACCGCCGCGGCCGGCCGGGACCCGGTCGTGGTGATGGCGGGCACGGGCAGTGCGGAGGCGAGTGCGGACGCGCTCGCGGTCGGCCTGCGCTCGGCGATGACGGGCAGGCTGACGGCGCGTGACGCGGACCTTCCGTCCCGCAAGCACGGCAACCCCTCGCAGTAGAAGGGGAGTAGCGCCGCCTTGCCCCCCTTTTTCTCCGAACAGGGGTCAGGGCGGTCGCAATTGACAAACCGCCTGTGCTGTTTTTTAATGTGAGTCTTGTGTACCAGGACAGAAGCCAAGGAGGCGAGCTGCGTGGACATGGATGCTCTGGGCGCGTTGGACGTGCGCGAGAACGGTGTGTCCATCACCCCGACCGCGCCCAAGCCGCGTCAGGTGCTCGCTCTGCTGGCCCTGCACGCGGACCAGGTGGTGCCCGTGTCGGTCCTCGTCGAGGAGTTGTGGGGAAGCACGCCGCCGCGCAGCGCCCGTACGACCCTACAGACATATGTGCTCCAGGTGCGAGACCTCATCGCCGTCGCTCTGCTGAAGGACCCCGCCGACGGCCCCGTCCGCACCCCCAAGGATGTGCTGGTGACCGCGCCCGGCGGATACATGCTCGTCAGCGGTGAAGGCGTCAGCGACGTCCGCCAGTTCGACCGGCTCGCCGGCCTCGGCTACCGGGCCATGGACGCCGGCGACTACCCCATGGCCGCCGAGACCCTGCGCCAGGCGCTGGACCTGTGGACCGGACTGCCGTTCTCCGGGGTGCAGGCGGGCGGGCAGCTGGGCATGGAGGTGAAGCGGCTGGAGGAGAGCCGGCTGTGCGCCCTCGACCAGCGCATCGACGCGGACCTGAGGCTGGGGCGGCACCGCGAACTGCTGGCCGAGCTGACGGTACTGGTGAGCCGCTACCGCACCCATGAGAACCTGCACGCCCAGTTCATGATCGCGCTCTACCGCTCCGGCCGCCGGGGCGAGGCGCTCGGGCTCTACCGGCGGCTGCGCACCACCCTCGTACAGGAACTGGGGCTTGAGCCGTCGGCCCGGCTCGCCCGGCTGCAGAAGTCGCTGCTGGCTTCTCCGGTCGCCGACGGACGCGCCACCGTCAACGACTCCGTGCTTCCGCTGGGGGGCGCGGGCGCGGTGCCGATCAGCTGACGCGGCTCGCTCCTCCCGCTTCCCATGGCTCATATCGCGCCATGCGGCGGGGCGGTCCCCTACCCCTCCGGTTCTGTTATTTCCACCAGAAAGACAGGCGGGAAATAGGGGTCGGGAGTGCGGGTAAACCCAAATGTTTGAGGTCCGCTACAGAGCCACTGGAGAAACGCACTCGGTGGAGCATGACCGGATAGCTTGCTCCACAGCGCAGTTTTGTGGCCACTAGAGGCCATTAAAAGCGGACGCTAACGGGGAGGGCGAAGTGAGGGTTCATCTTCTAGGTCCGTTGTCGGCCGAAATCAACGCTGGGTCGATCGTCCCTACGGCAAGCAAGCCCCGCCAGATTCTGGCTCTGCTTGCCCTTTATCCCAGTCGAGTGGTACCGGTCCCGACTCTGATGGAGGAGATCTGGGCATCGAACCCGCCACAGAGCGCACTCACCACTTTGCAGACGTATATACTCCAGCTGCGCCGCAGGCTCGGTACGGCGATGGGCCCGGACTCGCGCGAGGGCGTCAAGGATGTGCTGGCCACCCGGCACGGTGGCTACTTGCTGCAGATACCGGAATCACATATCGACGTCCGTATCTTTGAGAACCTCACGCGTGAAGGACAGACCGCTTTCGAGAGCGGCGACAATGCACTGGCGGCCGAGCGCTTTCGCTCGGCCCTCGACCTGTGGCGGGGTCAGGCCCTTGTCGACGTGCGGCTCGGCCCGGTCCTGGAGATCGAGGCCATGCGGCTGGAGGAGAGCCGCCTGGTGGCGGTGGAGCGTCGGATAGACGCGGACCTGAGAATGGGCCGGCACACCGAACTCATCGCTGAGCTCATGGAACTGACGGCACGTCATCCCCGGCACGAGAGCCTGCACTCTCAGGCCATGGTCGCCCTCTACAGATCCGGCCGGCAGAGTTCGGCGCTGGATGTGTACCGAAGAGTCCGCGGGCGGCTCATCGAGGAACTCGGTGTCGAACCGTCCCCTCAGCTGCAGCGGCTGCACCAGGCGATGCTGGCGGTCGATCCGCTGCTCGATGTGCTGTCGGGGCCGCGGCCGACGTCGACGTTCGATCTGTTCGCCGCCTGAGGCCGGACATCCTGAACCCGGGCCGTCGAGCCGGGGGAAGGAATGGACGGCCCGGGCCGGACAGCGCACCGGGCCGGAGTGCCCGGGCTCCGCTCCATCGTGGGCGACGGAAGTCGTGTCCGGCTGGAGCGGGAGCGGAACGAAACCGACCGGAAACGCGGCAGTCGGCTGTACCGGCGGTCTGCGGTTGTACCGGCGCTCGATCGGCACTCGACCCCCGTATGACACGGTCGGGAAGCGGTGCCCGCGGTGGTGCGCCGCAGGGACGGGAGGTCCTGGAATGGACGCGACACCACACGACTCCATGTGCGGAGCCCTGTCCCGGCTGCTGAGCACGCAGGCCGTCCAGGAGCGCAACAAGGCACTGGCCCGCGCCCTCCTCGCCGCCGGCCACCACCGGGCGCGCTACGAGTCGGTGGTCGCGGAGAACGACCGGGTGACCGCCCGCGTCACGCTCACGGACGGCCCCGTCGCACGCGGCCTGATCGCGGAGTTCCGCTTCGACGCGCAGGGCGAGGTCAGCGAGTACCGCGGCTTCCCGGTACCGGCCGGGCCGCGGTCCACCGCTGTCGCCGCCGTGTCGTCCCCGGCTGCCTGAACCGCGCACGGACCAGCACACAGCGGTGGTGTCCGGTCCGGCCGCAGCTGTCGCGTTTGGGCCAGCCGATGTCGTCATCGGACTCCTTCGGCCCGAACGCGGGCACCACGTGCTTCATCAGCGACTCCCTCACGAGGACATGCGCTCGGCAAGGCTGCTCGAAAGCCTGCCTCAAAATGCTCGGAATCCACTCGCGGTCTGCTCGGGCCCCACTCGCGCGACGATCGAGCGGTGCCGAAGGACCCCGTGAGCCCTGCCGGAGAGCGGGTTACGGGTCCTGGCAAACGTTTGCCCAGCTGTTGTCAGCGGTCGTACGCTCGTTGTCCGACCCGGGCCCCGGCACGCCGGTTCGTTTCCTGCGGCCCCTGTATGCGTCCCTGACCGCTGCTCTCCGAGGAATTGGCCCATGTTGCGACAGCCCGCGTTCGGAAGTCGGTTGAAGAAGCTCCGTCTGGCCCGCGGTCTGTCCCAGAGCGCGCTGGCCGGCGACGGCATGTCCACCGGTTACCTCTCCCGGCTGGAGTCAGGGGGGCGTCAGCCCACCGAACGCGCGGTGGCCCACCTCGCCGAGCGGCTCGGCCTGCAGCCGTCCGACTTCGAGGAGCCCTCCGCGGGTTCGCTCGCGCACGCGATCACCCTGGCCACCTCCGCCTTCGCTCCCACCGGCTCCGCCACCACCGCGGAGGGGCTGCGCGAGGCGTACGCGGCCGAGAGCCACGAGTCACCCGCACTGCGCTGGCAGGCGCTGTGGCTGCTGGCCCGCGCCCGCAGGCTGGAGGGCGATTTCGTCGGTGAGCGGGCCCACCTGGAGGAACTGGTCCGGCTGGGCGACGAGGTCGCGCTGCCCGAACTCCGGGTCCGCGGCCTGACCCGGCTGGCCCGCTGCCTGCGGTCCGTCGGTGAGATCCAGACCGCCCTCGCCATGGGCGAGGACGCCCACCGGCTGGCCTGCGAGGCCGACTTGGGCGTCGAGGACCGCGCCGGTGTGCTGCTCGCCCTGGCGTCCGTGGAGGCTGAGGCGGGCCGGCTTCCGGACGCGCGCGTCCACGCCGACGAGCTGACGGACCTGGTCGAGGGGCGCGCCGACACGCTGTGGGCGGAGGCACTGTGGACGGCGGCCGCCGTGCGGGTGCGCCAGGGCGATCACGCGGGCGCGCAGCACATCCTCGAACGGGCGCTGGCCGGGTTCTCCAGCGGGGAGGACCTGACGCTGTGGGTCAGGCTGCGGATCGCGGCCGGCCGGCTGTACCTGCAGAAGGTCCCGGCAGACCCGGCGGCGGCGGAACTGCGCATGGATGAGGCGGAGGCGGCTCTCGTCTACGTCGGCACGGAGAGCCTGGGGCAGGAACTTGCCGGGCTCAAGGCGGACCTGGCGTTCGTCACCGGCCGCTACGACGACGCCCGGGTGCTGCTCGCCGGACTGGCCAGGGACGAGCTGATGACGTACCGGGACCGGGTGCGCTTCGACATCCTGCGCTACCAGCTGCGCGTGTTCGAGGGCGACGAGAGCGGGGTCCAGGGGCTGCGCGCGCTGGCGGAAGAGGCGCAGCGCAGCGGGAACATCGACCTGGCCGCCGAGATCTGGCGGGTCCTGGCAGAGGCGCTGACTCAGCTGCATGTCTCGCCGGCCGTGCCGTCGCCCCGGCTGGCCCAGGAGCAGGACCACGCCTGACGGGTGCCTCTGCACGCCGTCAGCGGCGCTGGGGCTGGGTGCCGGGTGCGGGGCTTGATAAGCGGCCCTGCGCGACGCTTGATTCGGCGTCCGTGCGTGGGCTGACCGCGCGTTGGAGCCGCGAGGAGGACACCGTCGGCATCGACGGTGAGCCGCGGCGGCCGGCCGTTTCGCTGCACAGTCCCCGCCCGCTCGCCGGGACGGGCACGCATGCCCGCACGCGGCCCGTCTCCCGCCCGTCAGGCGGCGGCGTTGGGCCATCCGATGTTGCCGGCCGGGGCGTCGCCGCTCGGGGCGACCGGCCACCCGATGTTGCCCTCGGGGGAGGCCTGCGGGGTGGCGTCGCCCGGGGCGACCGGCCAGCCGATGTCGCCGGCGACGGTGTTGCCGGCCGGGGCGACCGGCCAGCCGATGTTGTCCGCGGCACTGACCCCCGCCGCGGTGAACAGGGCGCCGGTAAGAGCTGCGGTGACGACCAGACCCCGGGCGAGAACCTTCATGACTGACTCCTCTGTGTTCTGCCTGCGTTCGGCTGTGTTCGGCTTCTTGGCAAGAAGATTGACAAACTCCGCTTGGGTTCCGCTCGGGATGTGCTCGACGATCGCTTGAGCTTGGCAAACCGATGGCCGGAGAACCCCTCCATGACCCGGTGTCCCGTATCTCCTGCAGAGCATGTGACCTGCGAAAACAGCTGTCTCTCCGCCTAGGTGCGGCCGACGGCCCTCCGGTGCTCCTCTTGACGGGCAAGCTGCGGCAGGTCCATGCCGAGGCCCTGGACTAGAGCGTCACTGGAGCGTGGATTGCCAACTGCCCTTCCCTGTAGGCAATCTATTGCCAACGGAGTTGGCAACGTCTGGCATAGGGGAGGCCCCGGAAATGATCCACCTGAACACGGCAGGTCAGGGCCGAATGCCCGACGCGGTACGCACGGTCCTCACGGAGTGCGTACGCCTGGAGGACCGCTTCGGGCCCCACGTACTGGAGGAGCGGGTCGGAGACCTGGTGCACGGCGAGGTCCACCAGCGGCTCGAAGGCCTGCTCAACACCCCTGACGGGCACACCGAACTGTTCACCGGCGGCGCGGCCGCGTTCGACGCGCTGGTGTCCGGCCTCACGCTCGGCAGAGGCGACCGGATCTGGACCACTCCGTACGAGAGCGCCGCCCGGCTCACCACGCTCCGGTCCGTGCGCGACCGCACCCGCTGCCGCATCGAGGTGGTTCCGCTGCGCCCCGACGGCGACCTGGACCTCGGCTGGATGGCCGCGCACATCGACGATTCCGTGGCGCTGGTCTCCGTGGTCCACGTCCCCGCCAGCCGGGGCATCATCAACCCGGTCGAGGACATCGGCCGTCTCCTCGCGCCCCACCGCTGCCTGTACGCGGTCGACGCGGCCTACTCGCTGGGCCAGTTGCCCGTGGACGTCTCGCGCATCGGCTGCCATCTGCTGACCGGTGACGGCTGGCGTTTCCTGCGCGGGCCGCGTGCGGTCGGCTTCGCCTACGTGGCGCCGAGACTGCGCGAGGAACTGTCGCGGTCGGACTTCGGCGGCGGGGCGCCCCGTGCGGCCGCGTTCACCACGCGCGTCCCCGAGCCGGTACCGGCGACGGCCGCGGTCGCGGCGTTCACCTCGGCGCTGGCCCACCGCGCGGAGCTGCCGGCCCAGCCGTACGAGGAGCTGATTCCGGCGCTGCACTGTGCCGTCGTCGACGTTCCCGGCATGGAACTGCTCGCGCCCGGCCGGTACCACTCGGCGGTCCTCGCCTTCCACCACCCCGACCTGTCCTCGGCGCTCCTGCGGCGCGGCCTCGCGGAGCGGGGCGTGGCGGTGTGGAAGACGGTGGCAGAGCAGACTCCGCTGCTCGACCGCCCCGGGGGCCGCGCCACGGCCCTGCGCGCCTCGGTGTACGAGGGCACCACGCGGCAGGACATCGACGCCTTCGCGGAGGCCCTCGCCAAAACGGTGGCCGACGTCAGCTCGCGCCGCGTCTTCCCTGCGCCGGGCGACCTTGCCCGCATCGCTCTCGTCGGCAGCTGACGGACTCGTCCACGGGACCGGTCCGGCGGCTCTCCGGCCCAGCCCTTAGGGCCTGTCGAGTGCACTTCCAACCCTTCTCAAGTGAACCGGGCGACAGTGGGAGGCGCGATCGACGTGCGCACTTTCTGGTGACCGGCGGCTGCTCCAGTACCGCGAGCCGCTGCGGAACGTGCGGGATGAGCCCATGCACGCCAACCGTCCGACCACGCACCTCTCTGGAGAGCCATGTCCCGTCGCCTGTTCACCTCGGAATCTGTGACCGAGGGCCACCCCGACAAGATCGCTGACCAGATCAGTGACGCGATCCTCGACGAGCTGCTGAGACAGGATCCGGCCTCGCGCGTCGCCGTCGAGACCCTGATCACCACCGGCCAGGTCCATGTCGCGGGGGAGGTGACGACCCGTGCGTACGCCGATGTCCCCACCCTCGTGCGCGAGAAGATCCTCGCGATCGGCTACGACTCCTCCGCCAAGGGATTCGACGGCGCCTCGTGCGGCGTCTCGGTGTCCATCGGCGCCCAGTCCCCGGACATCGCGCAGGGCGTCGACACCGCGTACGAGAAGCGGGTCGGGGGCGGGGAGATCGACGAGCTCGACCAGCAGGGCGCGGGCGACCAGGGCCTGATGTTCGGGTACGCCACCGACGAGACGCCGAATCTGATGCCCCTGCCGATCGAGCTGGCCCACCGCCTGTCGCGCCGGCTCACCGAGGTCCGCAAGGACGGCACCGTCCCCTATCTGCGCCCCGACGGCAAGACGCAGGTCACCATCGAGTACGACGGCGACCGCCCGGTCCGGCTGGACACCGTCGTCGTCTCCTCGCAGCACGCCTCCGGGATCGACCTGGACGAGATGCTCGCGCCCGACATCCGCCGCCACGTCGTGGAGTCCGTCCTCGCCCAGCTCGCCGAGGACGACATCAAGCTGGAGACCGAGGACTACCGGCTCCTGGTCAACCCGACCGGACGCTTCGAGATCGGCGGCCCGATGGGCGACGCCGGACTCACCGGCCGCAAGATCATCATCGACACCTACGGCGGCTACGCCCGTCACGGCGGCGGCGCCTTTTCCGGCAAGGACCCCTCCAAGGTGGACCGTTCGGCCGCCTACGCGATGCGCTGGGTCGCCAAGAACGTCGTCGCCGCCGGGCTCGCCGCCCGCTGCGAGGTCCAGGTCGCCTACGCGATCGGCAAGGCCGAGCCGGTGGGCCTGTTCATCGAGACCTTCGGTACGGGTACGGCGGACCAGGAGCAGATCGAGAAGGCCGTCTCCGAGGTCTTCGACCTCCGCCCGGCCGCGATCATCCGGGACCTCGACCTGCTCCGCCCGATCTACGCCCAGACCGCCGCGTACGGCCACTTCGGGCGGGAACTGCCGGACTTCGCCTGGGAACGGACCGACCGGGCCGACGCGCTCAAGGCCGCTGCCGGAATCTGACCGCCCGTCCAGGACACGTCCAGCCTCAGGAGTTCATGTGCGTATCGCGGTGACAGGCTCCATCGCAACGGACCATCTCATGGTCTTTCCCGGCCGGATCGCGGATCAGCTGATCCCCGACCAGCTCGCCCACGTCTCGCTCTCCTTCCTGGTCGACGCGCTCGAAGTGCGCCGGGGCGGAGTCGCGGCCAACATCGCCTTCGGCCTGGGCAGCCTCGGCCTCGACCCGCTGCTGGTCGGCGCCGTGGGCACCGACTTCGCCGAGTACGAGGTCTGGCTCAAGCAGCACGGCGTCGACACCGGCGGGGTGCGGGTCTCCGCCGAGCACCAGACCGCGCGCTTCATGTGCATCACCGATGAGGACGCCAACCAGATCGCCGCGTTCTACGCCGGCGCCATGCAGGACGCCCGTGAGATCGACCTGTGGCAGCTGGTCGGCACGCGGGAGCGGCCCGACCTGGTCCTCGTCTGCCCGAACGACCCGGCGGCGATGCTCCGGCACACCGCTGAGTGCCGCGAGCTCGGGCTCCCCTTCGCCGCCGACCCCTCCCAGCAGCTCGCCCGCCTCGACGGCGACGAGATCCGGGAGCTGGTCACCGGCGCCCAGTGGCTGCTCACCAACGAGTACGAGGCCGCCCTGCTGCTCGAACGCACCGGCTGGACCCGCGCCGAGGTGCTCGAACGCGCCGGCACCTGGGTCACCACACTGGGCGGCGACGGCGTCCGGATCGACAGCGCGCACCAGGCGACGATCACGGTCGCGGCCGTGCCGGACACGGAGGTCACCGATCCGACCGGCGGGGGCGACGCCTTCCGCGCGGGGTTCTTCGCCGCGGTGAGCGCGGGGCTGCCGCTGGAGGCGGCGGCCCGGCTCGGCTGCGTGACCGCCGCCTCGGCGCTCGGCACCGTCGGCTCCCAGGCCTACCGGGCCGATCGCGACAGCCTGCTCGCCTCGGTCGCGCGTGCCTACGGCGCCGAGGCCGAAGAGGAGATCGCACCGGCTCTCAGCGGCATGCGGTGAGCGACGACGCACCACCCACCAGACGATTCAGAACCCGAGGAGCAGTACGCATGCCCGCTCAACCCAACACCGCGTTCACGGACTTCAAGGTCGCCGACCTCTCCCTCGCGGCCTTCGGGCGCAAGGAGATCACCCTGGCCGAGCACGAGATGCCCGGCCTGATGTCGATCCGCCGGGAGTTCGCCGCCACGCAGCCCCTGGCGGGCGCCCGGATCATGGGCTCGCTGCACATGACCGTGCAGACGGCCGTCCTCATCGAGACGCTGACCGCCCTGGGCGCCGAGGTGCGCTGGGTCTCCTGCAACATCTTCTCGACGCAGGACCACGCGGCCGCGGCCATCGCGGTCGGTCCGGCCGGTACCCCGGACGCCCCCGCCGGCGTCCCGGTCTTCGCCTGGAAGGGCGAGTCGCTGGAGGAGTACTGGTGGTGCACGGAGCAGGCCCTGACCTGGCCCGGCCACACGGGCCCGAACATGATCCTCGACGACGGCGGTGACGCCACCCTCCTCGTCCACAAGGGCGTCGAGTACCGGAAGACGGGAGAGCTCCCCGTCGCGGACAACGAGGAAGCTGCCGTCGTCCGCGCCCTGCTGGCACGCAGCGGACTGGACTGGCCCGCCCTCGCCTCGGAGATCCGGGGTGTCACGGAGGAGACGACGACAGGTGTGCACCGCTTGTACGAGATGCAGCGCGACGGATCCCTCCTCTTCCCGGCGATCAATGTGAACGACGCGGTGACGAAGTCGAAGTTCGACAACAAGTACGGCTGCCGGCACTCGCTGATCGACGGCATCAACCGGGCCACCGACGTGCTGATCGGCGGCAAGACCGCCGTCGTGTTCGGTTACGGCGATGTGGGCAAGGGCTGCGCGGAGTCGCTGCGCGGGCAGGGCGCCCGGGTGATCGTCACGGAGATCGACCCGATCTGCGCGCTGCAGGCGGCGATGGACGGATTCCAGGTCACCACGCTCGACGAGGTCGTCGACAAGGCCGACATCTTCGTCACGACGACGGGCAACAAGGACATCATCATGGCGAGCGACATGGCCAGGATGAAGCACCAGGCGATCGTCGGGAACATCGGCCACTTCGACAACGAGATCGACATGGCGGGCCTCGCGAAGATCGAGGGCATCGTCAAGGACGAGGTCAAGCCGCAGGTCCACACCTGGAAGTTCCCGGACGGCAAGGTCCTCATCGTGCTCTCCGAGGGCCGTCTGCTGAACCTGGGCAACGCCACGGGCCACCCCTCGTTCGTCATGTCCAACTCGTTCGCGGACCAGACGCTGGCCCAGATCGAGCTGTTCACGAAGCCCGAGGAGTACCCGACCGACGTCTACGTGCTGCCCAAGCACCTGGACGAGAAGGTCGCCCGCCTCCACCTCGACTCGCTCGGGGTGAAGCTGACGACGCTGCGTCCGGAGCAGGCCGCGTACATCGGCATCGAGGTCGAGGGACCGTACAAGTCCGACCACTACCGCTACTGAGCGCCGGCCGCCTTCGCCCGTCTCACCGCCGTACCGGCAGATCCGCGTACACGGAGGTGAGGCGGCCGGAGGCGGCGGCGAGGGCGGCCAGCGCCTCCCCGACGCGCCACCGGGCCCGGTCGCGCGGGCCGACCGCGTTGGAGACGGCGCGCAGCTCCACGACCGGACAGCCGGCCGCGACGGCGGCCTCCGCGACCCCGAACCCCTCCATGGCCTCGGCGAGGGCGTCCGGGTGGCGGGCCCGCAGCGCGGCGGACCGGGCCGCGGTACCGGTCACGGTGGAGACGGTGAGCACCGTGCCGGTACGCGCCCCCGTCGCCTCGGCGACACGGGCCACCAGCGCCGCGTCCGGCCGGTACTCGACGGTGCCGAAGCCCAGCTCGGTGGCCGGCACGAAGCCGTCGGCCGTATCGGCGCCCAGGTCGGCCGCGACGATCGCGCTCGCCACGACGAGCGAACCGAGCGGCGCCTCGGGCTGGAAGCCGCCGCCGATGCCCGCGCTGACGACCAGGTCGTACCCGGCCCCGCCGAGCGTCGCGGCGGTCAGTGCCGACGCCGTCGCGGCGGCGGCAGCGGCGGGCCCCACACCGGCGGCCAGCAGGTCGACGCGGAGCCGGCCCCCGGTCACCCGGTGCAGGGTGCGGTCCGCGACCGGTGCGGGCGGGGTGGCGCCGAAGGCGGTCGCCATCGCGTCGCGTTCCGCGTCGACCGCGGTGACGAGCAGAACCCGGGGGCCGGCGCGCTCATCGCGCCGGCGCCCGGGTCCGTCCGGTGGGGAGGGTGTCATCACGCTCCGCTCAGTGCGTGTGCTGGCCGCCGCTGATGACACTCACGAAGGCCACCTTCAGATAGGTGTCGCCGCGGCGCCGGGACAGCAGCGCGAACGAGCCCGCGAGCGCGATCAGTTCCAGCTGGTCCCAGCTGCCGCTGACCTCGATGCGCACGGACTTGCCGTCGGACTTGGCGAGCGAGAAGTCGATCAGGTCCGAGCCCCGGACGAGAGTCGCGTGGTAGCGGCCCCGATGAGGCTTGGACGTACGCCACTCGACGGGCGCCCCGCCCCCCGGCACGAACGCCTCGGGGCCGTCCAGGCACAGGATCGCGGGCTCGCCGGCGGTGACCCGGGTGCGCAGCCGTCCGGTGGCCGCGATCGGAAGGGCACGGCCACCCGAGGTGACCGTGCCCGTGCGCATGCCGCGGTCGAACTCCAACGCGGCAGTGGGGGAACCGAGGCCGTCGATGACGAAGGTGCCGCCCTGTTTGTGCAGGCTCAGCGATGTCTTCTTCACCCGTCAGTCCTTCCGCGCCGTGCGGGCGTACCCGGGGATGAGCACCAGGGCCACGACCAGGTGCATGCACAGCAGCGCCGCCTTGGTCGAGCCGCCCTCGCCGCTGCCGAGCGGGCCGAACAGGGACACCACGAACACGATGGACGCGATCACCGTCCACCGGGTGCGGGCCTTCGGTGACTTGCGGTCGAGCAGCGCCACCACGCCCCAGGCGACGAGGCCGATCAGGATCGTCGCGCCGATGACCATCGCCAGTCCGACCTCCTGGGGGTCACCACCGCCCTGGGCCTTCGTCTTGAGGTCGATGTCGAGAGCGGAGTGCGCTATGAGCCAGACGATGACGGCCGCCACGGTGGCGGCCAGAAGGCAGACGATCCGTCGGCCGGCCTGCTGCCGGGTGGGGGAGGCGGTCGTTGTATTCGACATGCGTCTTCATCCTTACGTCGCTGCGCCTGTCTCGGTTCGGTACAGAACCTTTGCGAAGGCTCACGGTAAGGCCCACCGGTCACACCGGTGGCTGACCTGGATCGCATCTGTAGGGATTTTCTTAGCGGTGGCTCGGCCAGCATGGAGCTGCGCTGCCGGGACTGTTGTATTCGCGGGGCCGAGCAGACCGTTCCCATGCCGGACTTGACGCTGAGGAGGCGCACGGGTGGACGCAGGATTCAAACGCGAGGTCGAGCAGAAGGTCGCTGATGGTGAGCGGCTCAGCCGCGAGGACGGCATCGCCCTGTACGAGTGCGACGACCTCGCCTGGCTCGGCGGGCTCGCGCACCAGGTGCGAACGCGAAAGAACGGCAACGTCGTTCACTTCAACATCAACCGTCACCTCAACATGACCAACGTGTGCACGGCCTCGTGCGCGTACTGCTCGTTCCAGCGCAAGCCGGGCGAGATGGACGCCTACACCATGCGCATCGAGGAGGCCGTGAAGCTGGCCAAGGCGATGGAGGCCGAGCAGCTCACCGAGCTGCATCTGGTCAACGGCCTGCACCCGACGCTGCCGTGGCGCTACTACCCGCGCTCGATCCGGGCGCTCAAGGAGGCCCTGCCGCCGACGGTGGCGGTCAAGGCCTTCACCGCCACCGAGATCCACCACTTCGAGAGCATCTCCGGCCTCTCCGCCAGCGAGATCCTCGACGAGCTGATCGACGCCGGCCTGGAGTCGCTGACCGGCGGCGGCGCGGAGATCTTCGACTGGGAGATCCGGAAGCAGATCGTCGACCACCGCACCCACTGGGAGGACTGGTCGCGCATCCACCGTCTCGCACACGAGAAGGGGATCAAGACCCCGGCGACGATGCTGTACGGGCACATCGAGGAACCCCGTCACCGCGTCGACCACGTGCTGCGCCTGCGCGAACTGCAGGACGAGACGGGCGGGTTCCAGGTCTTCATCCCGCTGCGCTACCAGCACGACTTCCATGACTCGATGGACGGCAAGGAACGCAACCGGCTCATGTCCAGGACGCGGATGGCGTCGCCTGCGGAGTCGCTGAAGACCTTCGCGGTCTCCCGGCTGCTCTTCGACAACGTGCCGCACGTGAAGGTCTTCTGGGTGATGCACGGCCTGCAGACCGCGGCGCTCGCGCTGAACCACGGCGCCGACGACATCGACGGCTCCGTCGTCGAGTACAAGATCACGCATGACGCGGACGACTACGGAACCCCGGACAAGATGTCCCGCGAGGGCCTGCTGGACCTGATCCGCGACGCCGGGTTCCAGCCCGTGGAGCGCAACACGCTCTACGAGATCGTCCGCGAGTACGAGAGCCCGGACCCCGAGCTCCGCGAGAGCCCCCAGCCCATGCGGGTCTGACTCATGACCGCGACAACGACAAGTATCGGCAGGTGCGCACGATGACCGTACGGGACGAGGACCTCCGGGGCGACGCCCTTGAGGTCTGGATCGACCAGGACCTGTGCACGGGCGACGGGATCTGCAGCCAGTACGCGCCCGACGTCTTCGAACTCGACATCGACGGCCTGGCCTACGTCAGGACCGCGGACGGCGATCTGCTCCAGGAGACGGGTGCCACGGTTCTCGTGCCCACCATCGCCCTGCGCGACGTCACCGACTCGGTGAAGGAGTGCCCGGGGGCCTGTATCCATGTGCGCCGGGTCAGTGACGGAGCCGAGGTCCTCGGACCGGACGCGGCGGACGACTGATGGCCTTGCTCACCGGCCGACGGCCGGTCCGGAGCGCCGCATCGGCCGCGCCCGTCCGGCCCCGGGTCGGACACATCGACTTCCTCAACTGCCTGCCGCTGTTCTGGGGACTGGCCCGCACCGGCAGCCTGCTCGACCTCGATCTGCACCAGGACTCGCCCGAGCGCCTCAGCGACGCCCTGGTCGCCGGTGAGCTGGACATCAGCCCGATCAGCGTCATGGAGTACCTGCGCCACGCCGACGAGCTGGTGGTGCTACCCGATATCGCGGTCGGCGCGGACGGGCCGGTGATGTCCTGCCTGCTGCTCAGCAAGGTGCCGCTGGACCAGCTCGACGGTGTCCCGCTCGCCTGCACCACTGCCAGCCGCACCACCGTACGCCTGGCCGAGCTGCTGCTCACCGAGTCGGTCGGGGTGCGGCCCGAGTACTTCAGCTGCCCGCCCGACCTGCCGACCATGATGGCCGGAGCACCGGCGGCCGTGGTGATCGGGGACGCCGCGCTGCGCGCCTCCCTCCTCCAGGCCGACACCTTCGGGTTCCAGGTGTACGACCTGGCCGAGATGTGGCGGGAGTGGACCGGGCTGCCGTTCGTCTTCGCGGTGTTCGCGGCCCGGCGAGAGTTCGCCGACGAGCACCCGCAGCTGGTCCGTGAGGTGCACTCGGGCTTCCTCGCCTCGCGCGAGCTCTTCCTCGACGAGATCGACGTGGTCTGCCACAAGGCGGCCCGCTGGGCCGAGTTCGACTTCGAGACCCTCAAGCGCTACTACATGTCCGCGCTCGACTTCGGTCTGGGCGAGCGTCAGCTCGCCGGCCTTCGCGAGTTCGCCCGCCGGGTCGGCGGCCAGGACGCCGGCTTCGCACCCGATCTGGGAATCCGCCTGCTGGACACCCGGCCCGCCGCCTAGGCCTCTCCGCCCGGCGACTCGATCCATCCGAAACAGAAAGGTGGCCCGATGGCCATCCCGACCAGTCATCTCACCGCTGCTCTGGACCGTGCCGCCGCCGGAGGCCGCCTCACGCCCGACGAGGCACTGGAGCTCTACCGCCACGCACCGCTGCACGCGCTCGGCCAGGCCGCGGACGCCGTGCGCCGCCATCGCTACGCCGGCCAGGAGAACCTGGCGACGTACATCATCGAGCGCAACATCAACTACACCAACGTCTGTGTGACCGCCTGCAAGTTCTGTGCCTTCTACGCTCCGCCCAAGGACACCGAGCGCGGCTGGAGCCGGGACCTCGACGACATCCTGCGCCGGTGCGCGGAGACCGTGGAGCTGGGCGGCACCCAGATCATGTTCCAGGGCGGACACCACCCCGACTACGGCGTCGACTACTACGAGGGCATGTTCTCCGCCATCAAGGAGAACTACCCCCAACTGGTGATCCACTCGCTGGGCGCCTCCGAGGTCGCGCACATGGCGAAGGTCTCCGGAGTCACGGTCGAGGAGGCGATCACCCGCATCCGGGACGCCGGTCTCGACTCGTTCGCCGGCGCCGGCGCCGAACTGCTGCCGGCCCGCGCCCGTACCGCCATCGCCCCGCTGAAGGAGTCGGGCGAGCGCTGGCTGGAGATCATGGAGATCGCGCACGGCCTCGGCCTGGAGTCCACCACCACGATGCTGATGGGCACCGGCGAGACCAACGCCGAGCGCATCGAGCACCTGAGCATGATCCGCGACGTGCAGGACCGCACCGGCGGCTTCCGCGCGTTCATCCCGTACACCTACCAGCCGGAGAACAACAAGCTGCGCGGGCGCACCCAGGCCACCTCGCTGGAGTACCTGCGCGTGATCGCCATCGCGCGGCTCTTCCTCGACAACGTGGCGCACATCCAGGGCTCCTGGCTCACCACGGGCAAGGAGATGGGGCAGCTGACCCTGCACTACGGCGCGGACGACCTCGGCTCGGTGATGCTGGAGGAGAACGTCGTCTCCTCTGCCGGGGCCAAGCACCGCTCGAACCTGCCCGAGCTCCTCGAACTGATCCGCGGCGCCGACCGCACACCGGCGCAGCGCAACACCACGTACGAGATCCTCCGGGTGCACGACGATCCCGCGGCCGACCCGGCCGACGAGCGGGTCGTCTCGCACATCTCCTCGGTCGTGGATTCCGGCGACGGCGTCCGCCGCCGCTCACTGAAGGTCCTGCCGGTCAGCTGAGGAGACGCGTCGACGTGAAAGTTTTTGTCACAGGCGGAGCCGGCTTCATCGGCTCGCAGTACGTGCGGGCGATGCTCGCCGGCGAGTACGCCGGGTACGAGGACGCCGAGGTCACCGTCTTCGACCTGCTCACCTACGCGGGCACCACGGCGAACCTGCCGCTCGGGCACGAGCGGCTGACCTTCGTCCAGGGGGACATCCGGGACGAGGCCGCCCTGGAGGAGGCACTGCCCGGGCACGACGTGGTGGTGCACTTCGCCGCCGAGTCGCACGTGGACCGGTCGGTCACCGGCGCGGTCCCGTTCGCCTCGACCAACGTGGTCGGCACCCAGCAGCTCCTGGACAGCTGCGCCCGGTACGACGTGGCGACCGTGCTGTGCGTGTCCACGGACGAGGTGTACGGCTCCATCGAGACCGGATCGTGGGACGAGCACGAGCCGCTGCAGCCCAACTCGCCGTACGCGGCGTCCAAGGCCGGCAGCGACCTGCTGGCCTTGGCCTGCCGGCGCACCCACGGCCTGGACATCCGGCTCACCCGCTGCTCCAACAACTACGGCCCCTACCAGAACGCCGAGAAGCTCATCCCGCTGTTCATCACCAACCTGCTGCGCGGCAGGCCCGTGCCGCTGTACGGCGACGGGCGCAACGTGCGCGAGTGGCTGCACGTGGCCGACCACTGCACCGCGCTGCAACTGGTGCTCACCGACGGGGAGCCGGGCGAGGTCTACAACATCGGCAGCGGCGTCGAGGTCACCAACGTCTCGATCGCGCGGCGCCTGGTCGAACTGTGCGGCGCCGACCCGTCGCTGATCCAGCGGGTCGCCGACCGCAAGGGCCACGACCTGAGGTATTCGCTCGACTTCAGCAAGATCACGAAGCTCGGCTTCACTCCGGCGATCGAGTTCACCGCCGGTCTGGAGAGCACGGTGGAGTGGTACCGCGCCCATCCGGAGCGGTGGCCCGCGCCGGCCGGCTGACCGGTCGGGACCACGCAGTCGGCGGCCGCCGGACCATCCAGTGATCCGGCGGCCGCCGCGCGTGCGCCGCCATGGGCGGGGTGTCAGTCGCCGGTGTCCTCGCCCCGGGCGACCAGGAGTTCGTGCACCCCGTAGTGGAGCATGTCCGAGCGCAGCGGGACCTCGCCGGCGGGCGTGGCCGGCCGCAGGTCGGGGAAGCGGTCGAACAGCATCGGCAGGGCGATGCGCAGCGTGCCGCGCGCCAGGTTCTGGCCGATGCACTGGTGCTCGCCGTGCCCGAAGGCCACATGGCCCTGGGCGGAGGCGGTGATGTCCAGCCGGTCCGGGTCCTCGAAGTGCTCGGGGTCCCGGTTCGCGGCGGGCAGTGCCAGGACCACGGTGTCGCCGGCCTTGATCCGGACGCCGTTCAGCTCGACGTCCGCCAGCGCGGCGCGGCTCGCCCCGAGGTGGGAGATGGTGAGGTAGCGCAGCAGCTGCTCCACCGCGTTGTCCGTGAGTTCCGGGCGGGCCCGCAGCAGCGCGAGCTGGTCGGGATGGTCCAGGAGTGCGAACGTGCCGAGCGCCAGCATGTTGGCCGTCGTGTCGAAACCGCCGCCGAGCAGGGCCCAGGTGATGTTCACGATCTCCTCGTCGGTGAGCTCCTCACCGACGAGCTCACCGATCAGGCCGGTGCCGGGTGCGGCGCGCTCGGCCGTGACCAGCTCCTGGAGGGTCTCGCCGATGACCGTGCAGGCGGTGATCAGCTCCTCGACCGTGTAGTGCATCCGGGACATGACGGCCAGGTGCCGGGCGAGCGGTTCGCGTACCGCGTCGGGCACGCCGAGCATCTCGCACATCACCCGGACCGTGAGGGGCTCCGCGAAGGCGGTCACCAGGTCCACCGGCCCGGCGGACCTGGCCATCGCGTCGAGGTGCTCCCCGGTCAGCCGGCTGATCATCGGGGTGAGGCGGGCGACCGCCCGCATGGTGAAACGACGGGTCAGCAGCCGCCGGTAGCGGGAGTGACCGGGCTGGTCCATCTTGATGAAGGCGCCCGGCGCGGCGGGCGGCGGGCTGTACTCGGTCATCGGGAACGGCGGCGGGATCGGCAGGCCGATCAGCTCGTTGCGGTGGCTGAACCGCCGGTCGCTCAGTACGGACCGCACGTCGGAGAGCCGGGTGACCAGCCACCCGGCCCCCTCACCCGGGCCGACGGTCAGCTCCAGCGGAGCGACCGGGCACCGCTCGCGCAGCTCCGCGTACTCGGGGGGCGGGTCGAAGGGGCACTTCCTCGCCGACGGCAGGGTGACCGGTGCGTCCGGTGTCCGGGTCATGCCTCCTCCAGGGGCCGTGCGTAGAGCCGCTGCTCGATCGCGTCGGCCGCTGCCCCGGCGCCGCCGGCCGACCGGACGTGCCGGCTCATCTCCCGGACGCGCTCACGCAGCGCGGTGTCGCCCGCGACCTCCAGGACCGCGTTGCGCAGGGTCTCCACGGACGCGTCCTCGCGTCGCACCACCCGGGCCAGGCCCAGCTCGGTCAGCCGCCGCGCGTTGACGTGCTGCTCCGGGTGATGGGGCACGACGACCATCGGTACCGCGGCCCGCAGCGCCTCCAGGATGCTGCCCATGCCCGACTGGCACAGCAGGACCGAGGTGTGCGGCAGGACCTCGGCCAGCGGAACCCAGGGGTGCGCCTCCACGTGCGGCGGCAGCGGACCGAGCTCCTCGGGGGAGACGCGCTTGCCGAGTGCGAGCACCGTGTGCCACGGCAGACCGGCGAAGGCCTCGACGCACTGGCGGAAGAAGTCGGGGTGGTTGTTCACGGTGGTGCCGAGCGAGACGAGCACCACCGGCCGTCCGTCTGCCGGGGGCTGCCACGCCGGGCCGCCGTCCGGCGGCGCCGCCTGCGTCGTCGGACCGACGAACACCTGGTGCTCGTCGAAGGTGGCGCCGGCGAACTGGAACTCCCTCGGCACGAACGCGACCGTGAACTCCTCGTGCCCGTAGAACAGTTCGGCCTGCTGCTCCTCGCGCAGCCCGCTGCCGGCCACGATCTCCTTGAGCCGCTGCGTGAACGCGACGATCGCCGGGTGCGCCGGATCGATCTGCCCGGCGAACTCCTGGTGCTGCTCGGAGAGGTTGAAGTGCTCGTTCGAGATGAACGTCGGGGACAGCTGCACGCTGGGCCGTCCCCAGCGCGCGGCCAGCAGCCGCCCGGTCAGCCACAGGGTCGTGTCGTAGGCGACGGTGTCGGGCAGGTCGTCCGCGAAGCACGCCTCGATCGACGGGAGCACCGCGGTGCTCGCGTCGAGCAGTTTCAGCGGGGCCCGCGCGCACTCGTCGGCGTCGATGACGTCCGGCGGCGGGTCCGAGGACAGCGGCGGCTCGTACAGGCGCGCCTGTGCGCCCGTCGCCCGGACTCGGTCCATGAACTCCTCGGTCGCGAAACAGGTCACCCGGTGGCCGCGTGCCACGAGTTCCGCGACCACCGGGAGCACCGGCACCATGTGCCCGAAGGCCGGATAGGGCAGGAAGGCGAGGTGCAGGGGCCGGCCCTGCGGGACCCCGCGGGACGTGTCGGTCACGACGCGGCCAGCCTGGACTCGATGGTGTCGGCGGCGAGCGAGGGGCCCCGGCGGGCGGCGATGCTCTCGGACAGCGCCCGTACCCGTCCCCGGGTCTCCCGGTCCTCGGAGAGGTCCAGGACCGCGCCGCGCAGCACCTGCGCGTCGAGTGCGTCCGGCGCGATGGCCCGGCCCAGGCCCAGTTCGGCGACGCGTGCGGCCACCAGGTCCTGCTCGCCGGTGCGGGGCACCACGACGGGCGGCACACCGAAGGCGAGCGCCTCCATGGTGCTGCCCATCCCGGCGTGCGAGACGAAGGCCGAGGCCTGCGAGAGGACCGACAGCTGGGGCACCCAGGGCGCGGCCTCGACGTTCGGCGGGAGCGGCCCGAGGTCGTCCGCGGTGACCAGTCCGCCGAGCGACATGACGATGTGCCAGGGCAGATCCGCCAGCGCGGCGAGCGCGTCGCGGTAGAAGGCCGCCTGGTTCTCGTACCCGAAGCTGCCCAGGGCGACGAGCGCCACCGGGCGCCCGTCCTCCGGACGCCGCCAGTCGCCCTGCAGGGCCCGGTCCCCGATGCACGGCCCGACGAAGACGTGCCGTTCGTCGAACGTCTCGGTTCCCGGCTGGAACTCGGGCGCCACGAAGACGACGGTCCGCTCCTCGGCGGCACCGGTGAACTCCTCGTTCGACACGTCACCGAGTCCGTGGGCGTCCAGCGTGGAGCGCAGCAGGTCCTGGTACTCGGCCAGGGCCGGGTGGCCGGGGTCGGGCGGGGACATGCCCGCGGCGAGCGCGGCGTACGGGTTGCAGGTCTCGCTGACCACGAACGTGGTCGCGGTCATGACCGAGGGCAGCTGCCACCTGCGCGCCAGCAGCCGGCCGGTGGGGTAGCCGAACGCGTCGTAGACCATCAGGTCCGGGCGGTCGTCACCGAGCAGCTTCTCCACGTCGTGGAGCGGTGTGAACGACTCCTTGAGGTGCCCGACCGCCGCCTGGGCCATGTCGTCCCCGGTGATCTTCGCCGGGATGGCCACCGTGTTCCACGACTTCGGTACGACGGACTCGTACCGGATCACCTCGGCGCCGGTCGCGGCGACCACGTCCGCGAACTGGTCCGCGACCACGTACGTCACCCGGTTGCCGCGGCGCACCAGTTCGGCGACGACCGGCAGCGTGGGGTTCACATGGCCGTGTGCCGCGTAGTTGAAGAAGGCTATGTGGCGGCCGCTCATCGAAGGCCCACCGTCTCGCGCTGTTCCGCCCACGGGGTGAACACCGGCTCCGGACGCCGGGACTCGATGTCCTTGCGCGCGATGTCCATGACGTACTCGCCGTAGCCGGACTTGGGCAGCCGTGCGCCGCGCCGGTGGCAGGCCTCGGCGTCGATGAAGCCGCGCCGCAGGGCGATCTCCTCCAGGCAGGCGATCCGCACGCCCTGGCGGCGCTCCAGTACCTGGACGTACTGGCCCGCTTCGATGAGCGAGTCGTGGGTTCCGGTGTCCAGCCAGGCGAAGCCCCGGCCGAGATCGATCACCTTCGCCTTGCCTTCGCGCTGGTAGTGCCGGATGACGTCGGTGATCTCCAGCTCGCCGCGCGCAGAGGGCACCAGGTTCTTGGCGATGTCCAGGGCCTGGTTGTCGAAGAAGTACAGCCCGGTGATGGCGCGGTCGGTGCGCGGACGGACCGGCTTCTCCTCGATGGCGATGAGCCTGCCGTGTGCGTCGACCTCGCCCACGCCGTAGCGCTCCGGGTCGGACACGTGGTAGCCGAACAGGACGCAGCCGTCCAGATCGCGGCGGCTGTCCTGGAGGAAGTCGGACATGCCGGGGCCGTAGAAGATGTTGTCGCCGAGGATCAGCGCGATCGAGTCGTCGCCGATGAAGTCGGCGCCGATGATGAACGCCTCGGGCAGCCCGTTGGGCTCCTGCTGCACCGCGTAGCTGAGCCGCAGGCCCAGTTCGGAGCCGTCACCGAGGAGGCGCTGGAACAGCGGCTGGTCCTCGGGCGTCGAGATGATGAGGATGTCCTGGATGTCCGCGAGCATGAGCACGGACAGCGGGTAGTAGATCATCGGCTTGTCGTAGACGGGGAGCAGTTGCTTGGAGACGGCGAGGGTCACGGGGTGCAGGCGCGTTCCGGCGCCCCCGGCGAGGATGATGCCCTTCATGGGTGAGTCACTTCCGTAGGTGGCGCGTGGTGGGTGCGTGGACGTTCGGGGCGACGCATCAGGCCCTCGACGACATCGGCTCCGCGGGAGGCGCCCCCCGCCTCGCGCACGTGCCGGCGCATGGCGGCCACGGCCGCCGCTGCCCGGGAGCCGTTGACGACCTCGTCGACCGCCGTGCGCAGCGCGGCCGGATCGGCGGACTCCCGCAGCAGGACGCGTCCCAGATCGAGGTCGGCGGCCTGCCGGGCGATGACCCGCTGGTCGATGTGGAACGGCACGAGCACCATCGGGACCCCGTGGGCCACCGACTCCATGACGCTGCCCATCCCCGCGTGGGTGATGAACGCGGCGGCGTGCCGGAGGACTTCGGGGTGCCGGAGCCACTGGTGGGTCTCCACGTTCGCGGGCAGCGGACCCAGCTCATCGGCGGTGACGCGGTGGCCGAGGGTCACCACGACGTGCCACGGCGAGTCGGCCAGCGCCTGGATACAGAAACGCAGGAAGGCGGCCTGGTCGGGGGTGTACGAGCTGCCCAGGGACAGCAGCACGACCCGGCACCCGTCCGGTGGCTGCCAGCCGCCGGTGTCCGGGGCGGCGTCGTCGGACGGGTCGGCCAGGCAGGGGCCGACGAACGCGAACCGGTCGTCGAAGGTCTCCGCGGCCGGCTGGAACGCCTTGGGCAGGAACACGATGTTGTCGCCGTGCTCCGCGCCGAAGCCGTCGAGCGGGGAGCCGTCCAGCCGGTGTTCGGTGAACAGCCGCCCCTTGCGCGCGACGAACTCGGCGATGGCCGGATCGTGCGGGTCGATCGGCTCCTGCGGTGGCCCCGTGACCTCCTGACTCTGGCGGTCGGACATCGAGAAGCCGGGGCCGGAGGCGATGGTCGGGCACAGCTGGAGCACCGGGACGTCCCAGGCGCGGGCCAGCAGCCGGGCGGCCTCGGAGGCCGCGAGGTCATGGGCGAGCACATCGGGCCGGTCGCCGTCGAAGCGGGCCAGCGCCGTCTCCAGTGGGGCGATGGCCTCCTCGAAGAAGGCGAGGATGTTCTCCACCGCCGAGCCGGTCGGCCCGTCGGCCCAGGGGAAGCGCGACGGGTAGACCACGGCCTCCGCGCCACTGCTCCGGGCCAGTTCGGCGAAGCGTTCCGTGACGAAGCAGGTGACCCGGTGCCCGCGTCTCACCAGCTCGGTCATCAGGGGCACGGCGGGCGCGATGTGCGCGTACGCGGGGAAGGTGCAGACACCCACGTGGCCGCGCCGGGTGGTTGTCTGCCGGTGCTGGGATCCGTCCTGAGCCGGTCGTCCGTTCACGGCGTGAGTATGTACACGTCCGCGTGTCGCCTTCGAGGGACCGGAGCGAAAACTAGGGCTCCCGCTAGACCGTGTTGTCCAAGCTGGTTGTCGATGGGATTCAGGACATCAGGCCCCTCGACAGAGAGACACAGGCACAGATGAACACATACGCAAGTCCACCCGGGCGCCGCCTCGTACGCCGTGCGAAGGGGACGGTCATCGCGGTCGTGGTGGTGACGGCGGCCATGCTGACCACGACCGCGTCTGCAGGCAGCCCGCCCAGGGTGACCGGCGCCGTACCGCTCACCCAGGTCGTCCCGCAGCCCGCCGAGGTCCACACGACCACCGGTGTCGCCTTCGACCTGGATTCGGACGACGCGGTCTACACGACCGCCGGCTCCAAGGACGCGGGCGAGGCCGCCACGTTCCTCACCGGACTGCTGCGCAAGCCCACCGGCTACGCACTTCCGGTGCGCAAGCTGGCAGCCGGGGCCAAGCCGTCGGGCATCGTGCTCGCCCTCGGCGGCGACAACACGGTGACGAAGCCCGAGGGCTACCAGCTGGAGGTGACGTCCAAGGCCGTCACGATCCGGGCCGACGAGCGGGCGGGGCTGTTCAACGGTGTGGAGACACTGCGCCAGCTGCTTCCGGTCAAGGTCGACCGGCAGCAGCGGACGGCCGGTCCCTGGCGGGTCCAGGGCGGTGTCATCTCCGACGCGCCGCGCTACGGGTACCGGGGCGCGATGATCGATGTGGCACGGCACCACCTTCCGCCCTCGGACGTGAAGGGGTACATCGATGCCATCGCCCGGTACAAGATCAACTATCTGCATCTGCACCTGATCGACGACCAGGGCTGGCGCATCGAGATCAAGTCCTGGCCGGAACTCGCCAAGATCGGTGGCAGCACCGGCACCGGCGGGATGCTCGGCGGCTACTACACGCAGGAGCAGTACAAGGACCTCGTCGCCTACGCCTGGGCGCAGGGTGTCACGGTGATCCCGGAGATCGAGGGCCCCAGCCACATGCACTCGGCGCTCGCCTCGTACGCGAAGCTGACCTGTGACGGCAAGCCGCTGGAGCCGTACACCGACTGGGTGAACAGCCCCGACGGCAAGCTGTGCCTCGACAACCCGACCACGTTCGAGTTCCTCGACGAGGTGATAGGCGAGATCGCGGCGCTCACCCCCGGTCCGTACATCCACATCGGCGGCGACGAGGCGCACGAGCGGCCGCAGGCCGAGATGGACGCCTACATCGAGAAGGTCGCCAAGCTGGTCGAGAAGCACGGCAAGAAGGTGTTCGGCTGGCAGGAGGCGGCCGGCTCGCTCGACCCGTCGAAGTCGATGACCGAGTTCTGGGCCGCCGGCATCAACGACGACCAGATGCTCGCCGCGGCCAAGGGCGGCGGCAAGTTCGTGATGGCGCCCGCGAGCAACGCCTACCTCGACATGAAGTACAACGACGCCCTGCCCGAGTACCCCGTAGGCAACTCCTGGGCGGGCACGTCCACGGTGGAGGACTCCTACGACTGGAAGCCGGAGACGCAGCTCGCCGGCCTTCCGGAGTCCTCGATCACCGGTGTCGAGGCGCCGCTGTGGACGGAGACGGTGTTCGGCATCAACCAGCTGGAGAACCTCGCGTTCCCCAGGCTCCTGTCGATCGCCGAGATCGGCTGGGCGAAGGCGTCCGCGCACAACTGGGACAACTTCAAGGTACGGCTGGCGGCCCAGGGGCCGCGGCTGCGTGAGGCACGTGTGAACTACTACCTCGCGCCCGACGTGCCGTGGCCGCTCGGCAGCTGATCACCGAACCCTGACACGAAGTCGGCGCAGGGGCCCGGCGGATTCCTCCGCCGGGCCCCTGCGCCGCGTTGCTGTCCGTGCTCGCGTCCGCGCTCAGGGGCGAACGGCGTGCACCATGTAGTACTGGTCCTCCGCGTCGGTGAGCGGGGCCTGCTGGGGGGTGACCTCGAAGCCGTTGGAGCGCAGGATGCCGCAGACCCGCTCCAGCTGATCGTCGAGGTCCGCGACCTCGACGACGGCCTGCCGGATGCGCGGCCACTGGGCCGCGTCGATACCGAGCAGCACATCGGCCTCTGCGCCCTCCACGTCGACCTTCAGCAGGTCGATGTCCCGGTCCTCGGGCAGGTAGGCCGCGAGGCGCTCGACGTCGACGGTGACCTCTTGCGCGAAGTACATCTGGTCGGCCAGGGCCCGGTCGGACAGCTGGGCCATCTGCGCCTTCGGCTGCTCCTTGATCTCCGGATACCTGGTGGAGTTCGCGGGGAGCATGGGGAAGAACGAGAAGGTGACGCCCGACTCCGGCTTGCTGCCGAGAGCCGTGCGGTGCAGGGTCACGTCGTCGAGACCGTGCAGTTCCATGTTCTTGCCGAAGAGCTCGATGGAGTCCGGCATCGGTTCGAAGGAGATCACCTCCGCGCCCGGGTACTTGTCCTTGATGAACAGGACGAACATGCCGATGTTCCCGCCGACGTCGAAAACGAGCGGGCTGTCGGGGAGTTCGAGTCCGCTGTAGCAGCCCTGCTGGAATATCTCGTCGTAGATGTACCGCGTTTCGAGGACGCTCTGCGTGTACACCTGCAAGCCGTCGCCCAGTTCGACAAGCTCCGTCACAATCGCCCCTTGGTCGACCCGATAGGTGAATGGTTCAAGGAGCGTATCCGCGCGGGGCGGGGCCTCGGGCGGTCGAGCCGGCGCATCTAGTCGAACAACTAACCCGGCGGGACCGGCGTGCTGCCGCGAGGCCCTGCAAACCCTCAGTGACCCGAGTCGGAGAGGTCCAGGACCGCGGTCTGCACGGCGTCGATCACCAGGTCGACCGCGTTGTCGGGCAGATGAGGGCCGATGGGCAGGCTCAGCACCTCGTCGGCCAGCCGCTCCGTCCTCGGCAGGCCGACGGCCGGTTCGAGGCCCTGGCCCGCGTAGGCGGGCGTGCGGTGGATGGCCACCGGGTAGTGGATCAGCGTTCCCACGCCCGACTCCTCCAGCCGCCGGCACAGGGGATCGCGGAACGGGGTGCGCAGTACGTACTGGTGCCAGACGTGCTCGGTCCCGGGCGCCGTGTCCGGGGTGGCGAGGCCGGGCAGGCCGACGAACGCCTCCGTGTAGCGGCGGGCGACCGCGCGGCGCCGTTCGTTCCAGTCGTCCAGGTACGGCAGCTTCGTGGCGAGCACGGCGGACTGGATCTCGTCCAGCCGGGAGTTGCCCCCCTTCACCTCGTGCACGTACTTCTCGCGGGAGCCGTAGTTGCGCAGCAGCCGCAGCCGGCCGGCCAGCTCCGCGTCGTCGGTGACGATGGCGCCGCCGTCGCCCAGCGCGCCCAGGTTCTTGCCCGGGTAGAAGCTGAAGGCCACGGCGTGCCCGCTGCCCACGCGCCGGCCGTTCCTGCGGGCACCGTGCGCCTGGGCGGCGTCCTCCAGCACGGCGAGGCCGTGCCGGTCGGCGAAGTCCCGTACCGCGTCCATGTCCTCGGGGTGCCCGTACAGGTGGACCGGCAGCACCGCGCGGGTGCGCGGGGTGACGGCCGCCTCCAGCAGGTCCGTGTCGATCAGGAACGACCCCTCGCCCGGCTCCACGGGGACCGGCCGGGCGCCGGTCGACGAGACGGCGAGCCAGGTGCCGACGAAGGTGTGCGCGGGCACGATCACCTCGTCTCCCGGACCCACCCCGAGGGCTCTGAGCGCCAGCTCCAGGGCGGCCAGGCCACTGCCCGTCGCGACGCAGTACGCGTTCTCGCAGTACGCGGCGAACGCCGCTTCGAACGCCTCCAGCTCGCGGCCCAGGATGTAGCGGCCGGACTGGGACACCCGCAGCACGGCCGCGTCGATCTCCTCCTGGACACCGGTGGCCGCGTGCATCTCGCGCAGGTCGAAGAAGGGAACCTTGGTCACGTCTGCCTCCGGCTGTCCCGCAGGAAACTCTCGTACCCGCGGTAGTAGTCCGCCTCGTCGTAGTGGTGCGACGCCAGGACGAGACAGACCCCGCCCGGAGTGAAGTCGCTGAGGTCCCGCCACACCATCGGACCGACGTACAGGGCGGTCCCCGGAGTCTCCAGACGGTGCTCGGCCTGGGTGAAGCCGTCGTCCAGGCGCAGGGTGAAGCCGCCGTGGGCGGCGATGAAGAGCTGCTCCAGCTCGCGGTGCGCGTGCCCGCCGCGGGACGCGCCACCCGTCAGATCGTGCAGGAAGTAGACCCGCCGGATCGGAAATCCGGCGGTCCACTCCGACTCCGCGATCGAAATGCAGCCGCGTTCGTCCTGATGCTGTTGGAGATCGACGTACCGGCTGGGCTTTACCCTGCCGACGTGCGTCTCCGTGGTGCTCGCTGCCATCGCAGCCACTCCTCGATCCTGTCCAGCGTGCGTCGGCACGGCTGTGTCCGGTCGTTATCCGTGCGTTGCCCGCTACTCGTCCACGTCGGCGGCGGTCCGGGCGCGGTGCAGCGAGGTCACCTCCGGCCCGTTGGCGACGGCGACTCGTATCGCGTCGCTGATGGTCTTGATGTCGTCGGCGCCGACCGCGGGTCCGGTCGGCAGGGCGAGCAGTTGCCCGCACAGTTCCTCGGCGTGCGGCAGTGAGCGGCCCGGGTCCTCGGCGTACGGCTGGAGCTGGTGCATGCCCTGCGGGAAGTAGGGCTGGGCCAGGATCCTCTCCGCGCGCAGGACGCCGAGCAGCAGGTCACGGTGCAGCCCCGCGGCCGCCTCGTCCACGGTGATCATCATGTAGTGGTGGTTGTTGCGGTGCTGTGAGGCGTACTCCACCGGCCGCACACCGGGGATGCCGGCCAGCTCCGCCCGGTAGAGCTCGTAGTTGGCACGGTTGTGGATCATGGTGTCCGCGAGCGCGTCGAGGGAGGTCAGCCCCATCGCGGCCGCGACCTCGTTCAGCTTGGCGTTGGTACCGATGTGGCCGACCCGGCCGTCCGGTCCGAACCCGAAGTTCCGCACCGCCCGCATGCGTTCGGCCAGCGCGTCGTCGTCGGTCACGATCGCGCCGCCCTCGAAGGAGTTGACGATCTTCGTGGCGTGGAAGCTGAACACCTCCGCGTTGCCGAAGCCGCCGATCGGGGTGTCGTTGTGGGTGCAGCCCAGCGCGGGAGCGGCGTCGAAGTACAGCCGGAGCCCGTTGCTCTCGGCGATCTTCTCCAGCCGCCCTACGTCGCAGGCCTGCCCCCACACGTGCACGCCGATGATGGCCCGGGTCCGGGGGGTGATCAGCGTCTCCACCTGCTCCGGGTCGATCAGTCCGGTCACCGGATCGACGTCGCAGACGACCGGCCGCAGCCCCCGCCACCCCACGGCATGGGCCGTGGCCGGGAAGGTCAGCGCCGGGACGATCACCTCGTCGCCGGGGGCGCCGCCGGTGGCCTCGTCCCCGATCAGCATCTGCAGGGCGACGGTCGCGTTGCACAGGGAGACGCAGTGCCGCACGCCCGCCAGCTCCGCCACCCGGTCCTCGAACTCGTGCATGAGTGGACCCATGTTGGACAGCCACTCGTTGTCCAGGGCCTGGTTCATCCGGTCGAGGAACCGCCGGCGGTCACCCTGGTTGGGCCTCCCCACCCGCCGGTCCTCCACGAAAGCCGGTGTCCCGCCGAACAGCGCCAGATCCTGTGTGCCGTGTTTCATCCGAACGTCCCCCCTCTGAAACGGCGCGGGTCACGTCAGACCCGTCTCCGGTACGCCTGGATGGCCAGCGGTGCGAAAACGGCCGTCATCACCACGGACCAGCCGAGCGTCCACCACACCGAATTGCCGACGGGCCCGCCCGAGACGAGTGCGCGCAGCGCGGTCGCCTCCTGCGAGATCGGGTTGATGTCGGCCCAGGCCTGGAGCCAGCCGGGCATGGTGTCGGTCTTGACGAACACGTTGCTGCAGAACGTGAGCGGGACCGCCAGCACACCGCTGAACATGTGCACCGTGGTCGCGGACTTGGCGGCGAGGCCGACCAGCATCGACAGCCAGGCCAGTCCCGCGGCGAACAGTGTGATCAGCAGCAGCCCGGCCAGCAGCGACCAGAATCCGGTGCGCACCTCGAAGCCCTGCACCGCCCCCACGGCCAGCAGCATGACCAGCCCGACGGTGACGCGCACCAGGGTGCCGATCAGATGGCCTATCAGGGGCGCGATCCGCGCGATGGGCAGGCTGCGCAGCCGGTCGAACAGGCCGTTGCTGATGTCCTGGTGAAGCCCTGTGCCGGTGGTGAGCACGGCGGTGACCGACGACTGCACGATCAGCCCCGGCAGGGCGAACTGCAGATAGGCGTCGGTGTTCCCGGCGATCGCCCCGCCGAAGACGTACACCAGGAGCGCGATGACGATCAGCGGCTGTACGACGGCGAATCCGATGATCTCGCCCGGGTTCGCCTTGAGGTGCAGCAGATTGCGGCCCCCCAGGGTCAGACAGTGCCGGGACACCGTCAGCAGACTCAGCCGGTGCTTCGGCGAGGGGGCGGTGAGCGCGGTCATGAACTGCTCCGTTCCGTCTGTGCCGCCGGTACGGCCCCGGCGGTGGCGAGTTCCTCCGCGTGGTCGGGGTTCTTCTGGCCCCGGCTCCCGGTCAGTGACAGGAAGACCTCGTCGAGGCTGGGCTGGCGCAGCGCCAGCTCGATGACCTCGATGCCTGCTTCGTCGAGACGCCGCAGCACCGCGGTCGTCAGGGCCGTGTCATTGACCTGGATGCGCAGCTGGTTGCCCTTCACGATGGGCTGGATGCCGCTGAGCTCCTCGATGATCTGCCGGGTGTCCTTGAGCCGGCCGCTGTCGGCGGGCTGGATCTCCAGCGTCTGCCGGTCGGTCTTCGCCTTGAGCTCCTCTGGGGTGCCGGTGGCGATCGCCGTGCCACCGTCGATGACCACGATGTCGTCGGCAAGCCGGTCGGCCTCGTCCATGTACTGCGTGGTCAGCAGGACCGTCGAGCCGTTGGTGACGAGTTTGCGGACGATGTCCCACAGCTCGTACCGGCTCTCCGGGTCAAGGCCGGTGGTCGGCTCGTCGAGGTAGAGCACCGAGGGGGAGCCCACCAGGCTGACCGCGAGGTCGAGCCGGCGGCGCATGCCGCCCGAGTACGTCTGCGCCTTGCGGTCGCCGGCGTGGCCGAGCCCGAACCGTTCCAGCAGCTCCGAGGCCCGGCGCTTGGCCGCGGTCCGCCGCAGGCCCAGCAGCCGGGCCACCAGCGCGATGTTCTGGGCACCGGTGAGCTGTTCGTCGATGGCCGCGTACTGGCCGGTGAGGCCGATGACCCGGCGGACCTCGTGGGGCTGGCGGGCGACGTCGTAGCCGCAGACCCGGGCGGTGCCGGAGTCCGGTGACATCAGCGAGGCCAGGATGCGCACCGCCGTCGTCTTCCCCGCCCCGTTCGGGCCGAGGACCCCGAGCACGGTGCCCTGGCGCGCGGTGAGGTCGAGCCCGCTGAGCGCGGTGACCTTGCCGAACCGTTTGACGAGGCCCTCCGTCTCGATGGCGTACGTCATCGGACGCCCGCGTTCGCAGAAGGGCCGGACAGAGCGGTGTGCTTCATGGTGTCTCCAGATGTCGGGGAGGAATCGTTGAGCCAGCCGTCGATCAGCTGCGCGGCCCGGGCGGGTCCTCCCGCAGCCAGCAGGTCCATGCGCATCCGGGCGGCCCGGTGGCGGATGCGGGGGTCGTTCGCGACGTGTTCCACCGCGGCCCGCAGCCGCTCGGCGGTGACGTCCTCGCCCGGCAGCTCCACGCCCAGGCCGAGTTCGCTGACCCGTGCGGCGTTGACCCGGTCCTCGGGCGTGTACGTGACGATCACCAGCGGTGTGCCGAAGGAGAGCGACTCCAGGATGGTGCTCATCCCGGAGTGGCAGACCACGGCCGACGCGTGCGGCAGGACGGTGCTGAAGTCCAGCCACTCGTGCATCTCCACGTGGGAGGCCTCCGGCCGGCGGGCGGGCAGATTGCCCGGACCGACCGCCACCACCAGGTGCCAGTCCCCGTCCGCGAACGCCGTACCGCAGGTCTCGAAGAAGTCCGGGCGGTCGTTGACCTCGGTGCCCAGGGTGATCAGCGCCACCGGGCCGTCCCCGGACGGGCGGGACCACGAGCCCGCGCCGGCCCGGACCGCCGGCAGGCTGTGCCCGGTGAAGGTGTAGCGGTCGTCGAAGGTGTGCCCCAGCGGCTGGAGCTCCCTCGGTATCAGCACCAGGTTGCGCTCGTCGAAGTTGGCCATGAACGGCCAGACGGCGTCCGGTTCCTCGCCCTGGCCGGTCAGGTAGTCCGTCAGCAGGTCGACGCACTTCTGGAGGTTCTCGCCCCCGCCGGAGAAGACCTCCATGGCCAGCGAGTAGTGCTCGTTGGTGGCGACGTACGGGAACAGCTGCGCGGTGGGCCGTCCCCAGCGCCGGGCCGCGACCCGGGCGGTGAAGAAGCTCTCCAGGTCGTACAGGATCAGATCCGGAACGTCGTCGTCGAACGCCTCCAGCGTGCGGGGCAGGATCACCTCCATCGACTCCCGCAGGAACGCCAGGCCCAGAGCGCCGATGTCCTCGCCGGTCACGTATCCGGTGCCGAGCCGGCCGCGCTCGGAGCGGTAGCCGACGAATCCGGCCCCGGCCGCCCGCACGGGTGCGGCCAGCCGCTCGTCCAGTACGTAGCTGACCCGGTGGCCCAGCGTCATCAGCAGGCGGCTGAACTCCAGCGTGGGATTCACATGCCCGTACCCCGGGAAGACGAGGATCGCGACGTGTTTCGTCGTCATGACTGCTCCAGACTCGTCCGCGGGCCGGTCATCGCAGGGCCGGCTCGTTCAGCCGTTCCCCGATGACCCGCAGGACGTCGGCGGTGTGGTCGAGCAGGTAGAAGTGACCGCCGGCGTAGGTGCGGAGCTCGAACTCGTTGTCGGTGTGCCTGCTCCAGGCGGCCACCTCGTCGTGGCTCGCCTTCGGGTCGCTGTCGCCGGCCAGGGCGGTGATGGGGCAGCTCAGCGCGGGCCCCGGCGTGTACCGGTAGGTCTCCGCCGCGCGGTAGTCGTTGCGGATGGCGGGCAGCACCATGCGCAGCAGCTCCTCGTCGCCGAACACCTTCTGGTCGGTGCCGCTGAGCCCGCGCAGTTCGCTGACCATCCCGTCGTCGTCGCGCAGGTGGACCCGCTCGTCGCGGTGGCAGGACGGAGCGCGCCGGCCGGAGGCGAACACCCGCAGCGGGACGCGCCCCCGGCGCTCCAGCCGGGTGGCCACCTCGTATGCGAGGGTCGCGCCCATGCTGTGGCCGAAGAGCGCGAACGGGCGGTCGACGGCGGCCGTGACGGCTTCCTCCACCTGGTCCGCCAGCACCCCGAGATCATCGATCATCGGCTCGTTGCGGCGGTCCTGCCGGCCCGGGTACTGGACGGCGAGCACCTCGACGAGAGGGCTCAGCGCCTGGGCGACCGGGCGGTAGAAGGGGGCCGAGCCCCCCGCGTGCGGCAGGCACACCAACTGGACGGCCGCATCGGCGCTCGGAAAGTAGCGCCGGATCCACACATCGGTGTCGCTCATGTCGGCCTCTTTCGTCGCGAGCACGGCCGGCATCTGGGGGAGGCGAGAGCGCGTCTCCCGTCGGCCGTTGGTGTCTAGAGAAATTGGCCGACCGCCCTGGCGGCAGCCCCTCGGCGCGGATCTGAGTGAACACCTAGACCGGCCCGGCCCGGCTGGGTCAGCTCCTGGGGCCGTGTTCACCTGGTACGCGACGCCATGGGCCGGACCCGGTCATCCCGACCGGAACAGGAGCGTCCCACCGACACACGAACCGGGGGAGACACTATGCCGCTGACCACCGGGCCCGGCGTGCTTCGTCATACGGACTCGACCCTGCAGGCACGACTCGCCAGGTCGGCACGTGCCACCGGCGGTGTGGCCACCAGTCCGGAGCAGTTCGAGAAGTGGCTCGCCGAGCGCCGCGCCGCCCAGCTCCACGAGGTCAACCGGGTCCCGTTCGCGAAGCTGCGGAACTGGTCCTTCGCCGAGGGCAGCGGGCACCTGGTGCACGACAGCGGCCGTTTCTTCTCGGTGGCGGGCCTGCGCGTCGAGGTCGACGAGGGCCCTGTGCGGCAGTGGTCCCAGCCCATCATCCTGCAGCCGGAGATAGGCCTGCTCGGCATCGCCGTACGCGAGATCGACGGCGTCCTGCACCTGCTGATGCAGGCGAAGGCGGAACCGGGCAACCCGAACGGTGTGCAGCTCTCGCCCACCGTGCAGGCCACCAAGAGCAACTACACCGGAGTGCACCAGGGCCGGCACGTCCCCTATGTGGAGCACTTCGCCCACGCCGATCCGCGAACGGTGCTGGCCGACGTCCTCCAGTCCGAGCACGGCGCCTGGTTCTACCGCAAGCGCAACCGCAACATGGTCATCGAGATCGGACCCGACGTCGAGGCGGGCGAGGACTTCTGCTGGCTGACGCTGGGACAGGTCCGCGAACAACTGCGCATCGACCACCGGGTGAACATGGACGCCCGCACCGTGCTGTCCTGCCTCCCCGGGGCCGTCACTGCGGACGGCAGTCTGCACACCGACACCGAGATCCTCAGCTGGATCACCTCCAACCAGGCCGTCCACGACGTGGACACCACCGTCGTCGGCCTGCGCGATCTGCCCGGCTGGCACCAGTCGGACCGGGCGATCAGCCATGAGGACGGGCTCTTCTTCAGCGTCATCGGCGTGGACGTCGTCGCCAACAGCCGGGAAGTCGGCGGCTGGACCCAGCCGTTGATCGAACCGTACGGGGTCGGCGTGGCCGCCCTGCTGGTCAAGCGGTTCGGCGGGGTGCTGCACGTGCTGCTGCGCGCCCGCATCGAACCCGGATACATCGACGCCATCGAACTCGCCCCGACCGTGCAGGGCACCCCGGAGAACCACGCCCACCTGGGCGGCGACGTCCACGACCAGCTGATCGACGTGCAACGCCGCCGCGGCACCGACCGGGTGCTGTTCGACGCCGAGATGTCGGAGGAGGGCGGCCGCTTCTACCACTCCCGCAGCCGTTACATGATCATCGAGGTGGGCGACGACCACCCGGACGAGGAACCGCCCGGCTTCGTGTGGACGGCGCTGCCCCAGATCACCTGGCTGCTCCAGCACCGGCACTACCTCAATGTGCAGGCCCGCAGCCTCATCGCCTGTCTGCACGCCTGCACGGACTGATCCGTCGGTCATCCGACACCGCGCCGTCACGATCCCGGCAGACAGAAGGGGCATCCCATGAACGGAAACATGGAGCGGACCGAGGAAAGCCGCACAGTCCGGGTGACGTTGGTCGGTGGTCCGGCCGACTTCCCCCAGTCCCGGCGGACGATCCACGTCAGTGAGTCCGAGGCACAGCAGAAGATCAAGATCAAGTACTACGGCGGCTACCAGCACTTCGAGCCCTCCGGCGAACTGGCCGCCATCAGGGGCCTGTCGTCAAGGACCTTCCGCTGGACCGGTTTCACCAAAATCGCGGAATAGGCGGGAGCAGCGCGCCCTATGGACACCTTGCGACCCACGGACACTTCCCACACCGGGAACTCCGTGTCCCCTTCTCGTCCTCGCCCGGGAACCGGCGAGGAGCCGGTCGCTGTCGTCGGGATCTCCTGCCGACTGCCCGGGGCGGCGGATCCCGAAGCGTTCTGGCAGTTGCTGAGCGACGGGGAGTGCGCGGTCGGCCAGGTGCCACCCGGACGTGAACCGGTCGGCGGACGCTGGGGAGCGTTCATCGAGGGGGTCGACCGGTTCGACGCCGGCTTCTTCGGGATCACCCCCCGGGAAGCCGCCGTGATGGACCCGCAGCAGCGGCTGATGCTCGAACTCGCCTGGGAGGCCTTCGAGGACGCCCGGATCGTCGCCGGTGACCTCAGCGGCAGCGCGACGGGCGTGTTCCTCGGCGCGATGCGCGACGACTACGCGCTCCTGCTGGCACGCGCCGGCCGGGACGCGGTCAACCACCACGCGATGCCCGGCGTGAGCCGAGGCGTCATCGCCAACCGCGTCTCCCACCTCTTCGGCCTGCGCGGGCCCAGCCTCGTCATCGACACCGGCCAGGCGTCCTCGCTCGTCGCGGTGCACACCGCGGTGGAGAGTCTGCGCCGCGGCGAGAGCACCCTCGCCCTCGCGGGCGGTGTGAACCTCAACCTGGCCGCCGAGACCGGCGTCGCGGCGGAGGAGTTCGGCGGCCTGTCCCCGGACGGGCGCTGCCACACCTTCGACCACCGCGCCAACGGCTTCGTACGGGGTGAGGGCGGCGTCGCCCTCGTCCTGCGGCTGCTCCCGGACGCGATCGCCGCGGGCGACCGCGTCCACGGTGTCATCCTCGGCGGTGCCGTCAACAACGACGGTGCCGCCGAGCAGCTGACCACCCCCAGCCGGGACGCTCAGGCAGCGGTACTGCGCCGGGCGTACGCCGCGGCCGGGATCTCCCCGGGCAGCGTCCAGTACGTCGAACTGCACGGCACCGGAACGCCGGTGGGCGACCCGGTCGAGGCGGCGGCGCTGGGCGAGGTGCTGGGAAGCGCCCGCGACACCGCCGCACCGCTGCTGGTCGGCTCCGTCAAGACGAACCTGGGCCACCTGGAGGCCGCCGCCGGGGCCGCGGGGCTGCTCAAGGCGGTGCTCGCGCTGTCCCACCGGCAGATCCCCGCCAGCCTCGGCTTCGAGAAGCCGAACCCGGACATCCCGCTGGCCGACCTCAACCTGCGCGTCGTGGCCGGCCCGACCGAGTGGCCCGGGACCGACGGCCCGCGGACCGCCGGGGTCAGCGCCTTCGGGATGGGCGGCACCAACTGTCACCTGGTCCTGAGCGAGGCCCCCGCGCCGGTGCCGTCTCCCGTGCCGGCCGTGTCGGTGGCGCCCGAGGTGTCCGGTGCGGTCGATATATCCGTACCGGCCGTGCCGTGGGTGCTGTCCGGGCGGAGTGCGGGTGCGCTGCGCGATCAGGCGGCGGCGCTGGGCAGGACCGCGGCGGGCGAGCCGGACCCGGTGTCCGTGGCGTGGTCGTTGGCGTCGTCCCGGGCACGGTTCGAGCACCGGGCCGTGGTGGTGGGTGACTTCGCCTCGGGGCTCGGTGCCCTGGCGGACGGTGACCCGTCGGCGTGCGTGGTCTCCGGGGTCGCCGGCGGGGTGGGCCGCACGGTGTTCGTGTTCCCTGGCCAGGGGGCGCAGTGGGCGGCGATGGGCGCGCGGCTGCTGGACGGGTCGCCGGTATTCGCGGATGCGGTCGCGCAGTGCGAGGCCGCGCTCGCCGGGCTGGTGGACTGGTCGGTCACCGACGTGCTGCGCGGGGCGGCGGACGCGCCGTCGCTGGAGCGCGTCGACGTGGTGCAGCCGGCGTCCTTCGTGGTGATGGTGTCGCTGGCGGCGCTGTGGCGTTCGTTCGGAGTCGAGCCGGCGGCCGTGGTGGGGCACTCGCAGGGTGAGATCGCCGCCGCGTGTGTGGCGGGCGCGCTGTCCCTGGAGGACGCGCTGCGGGTCGTCTGCGTGCGCAGCAAGGCGATAGCCCGGCTGTCGAGCGGGGCGGGCACGATGGCCTCGGTGGGTGCCGGCGCGGCGCGGGTGGAGGAGATCCTCGCCGCCTGGGGCGACCGGGTGTCCATCGCCGCGGTGAACGGTCCCTCGCAGGTGGTGGTCTCGGGTGAGGTCGCCGCAGTCGGGGAGGTCGTGGACCGTTGCCAGGAGCTGGGGTTGCGGGCGCGGCGGATCGCGGTGGACTACGCCTCGCACTCGGCTGCGATGGATGTGCTGGAGGCGGATCTGGCGGTCGAGCTGGCCGGGATCAGTCCGCGTGCGGGTGACATTCCGTTGCTGTCGACGGTGACGGGTGAGCTGGTGGACGGCTCGGGGATGGATGGCGGGTACTGGTTCACGAACCTGCGCTCGCGGGTCCGGTTCTCCGAGGCGATCGAGAAGCTGGGCGCGGAGGGTTACGGCGTCTTCGTCGAGGCCTCCTCGCACCCCGTACTGACCGCCGCGGTCCAGGAGATCGCGGACGACAGCGTCATCACCGGTTCGCTGCGCCGGGATGACGGCGGCCTGGACCGGTTCCTGGCCGGTGTCGCCGAGCTGTGGGTGCGCGGCGTGGACGTCGACTGGTCGGCCGCCTTCCCCGGCCCCCGCCCCGCCCTCGTCGACCTGCCCACCTACGCCTTCCAGCGCCGTCGCCACTGGTTCGGCTCCGTCGCACCCGAGGCCGGAGACGAGGAGACCGCGCGGAGCGCGGCCGCCGCCCGGCTGGCCGAGGCCGGGAACGAGGACGAGCGGCGGCGGATTCTGCTGGAGCTGGTGCGCACGCACGCCGCCGCGGTGCTCGGACACACGGACGTCGGCGCGATACCGGCCGGCACGTCGTTCAAGGACCTCAGGTTCGACTCGCAGTCCTCCGTCCAGCTGAGCAACCGGCTCCGCGAGGCCCTCGGCGTCGACCTGCCGACCACCCTGCTCTTCGACCACCCCACGCCGGCCCGGCTGGCGGAGCACCTCCAGCGCGTGGCCGTCACATCCGCCGGCGCATCCGCCGCCCCGCGGACGGCGGATGCGTTCGCCAGGCCCGCGCACGACGAACCGATCGCGATCGTCGGCATGGGCTGCCGCTTCCCGGGCGGGGTCAGCTCGCCCGAGGACCTCTGGGAGCTGGTGAACTCCGGCACCGATGCTGTGGCGGCCTTCCCCGCGGACCGGGGCTGGGACATCGAACGGCTGCTGGCCGCCCCCGACGCACCGGGCGGCTCGACGGTCGCCCAGGGCGGATTCCTCTACGACGCGGGCGACTTCGACGCCGACTTCTTCGGCATCAGCCCGCGAGAGGCGCTCGCCATGGACCCCCAGCAGCGGCTGCTCCTGGAGACCGCGTGGGAGGCCCTGGAACGGGCCGGGATCGATCCCTCCCGGCTCGGCGGAAGCCGTACCGGGGTCTTCGTCGGCGCGATGCAGCAGGAGTACGGCCCCCGGCTGGACGAGGCGGCGGACGGGCTGGAGGGCTACGCGCTGACCGGTACCACCGGCTCCACCGCCTCCGGCCGGATCTCCTACGTCCTGGGCCTCGAAGGGCCCGCGATGACTGTGGACACGGCCTGCTCGGCGTCACTGGTCGCGCTGCACCTCGCGGTGCAGTCGCTGCGCAACGGCGAGTCCACGCTGGCCCTGGCCGGTGCGGCGACGGTGATGGCGCGCCCCGGTATCTTCGTCGAGTTCAGCAGGCAGCGCGGGCTCGCGCCGGACGGGCGCTGCAAGGCGTTCTCGGACGACGCCGACGGCACCGGATGGGCCGAGGGTGTGGGCACCCTCGTCCTCGAACGGCTCTCCGACGCGCGCCGCCACGGCCACCGGGTACTGGCCGTGGTGGAGGGTACGGCGGTCGCCTCCGACGGGGCCTCGAACGGTCTGACGGCGCCGAACGGTCCCTCGCAGCAGCGGGTGATCCGGCAGGCCCTGGCCAGTGCCGGACTGCACCCCGACCAAGTGGACGCCGTCGAGGCGCACGGCACCGGCACCGTACTGGGCGACCCGATCGAGGCCGCCGCGCTGCTCGACGTCTACGGGCAGCGGTCTCCCGAACGGCCCCTGTGGCTCGGCTCGTTGAAGTCCAACATCGGGCACGCGCAGGCCGCTGCCGGGCTCGGCGGCGTCATGAAGATGGTGCTCGCGATGCGGCACGGACTGCTGCCGCGGACCCTGCACGCGGACACGCCGACCTCGCACGTCGACTGGTCCGCCGGCGAGGTCCGGCTGCTGACCGAACCCGTACCGTGGACGGCCGGCGACCGGCCGCGACGGGCGGGCGTGTCGGCCTTCGGAGTGAGCGGCACCAACGCACACGTGATCATCGCCGAGCCCGCGGAGCCGGAGCCGGCACCCGCTGAGCCGGCACCCGCTGGGCCGGCACCCGCAGCGGCCCTCGAAGCGGCCCCCGCACAGGCCGCCGGGCCCGTACTGCCCCACGCCCTTTCCGCCCGTACCCCGGATGCGCTGCGCGAGCAGGCGCGGCGGCTGCGCACGGCGCTGCGCGGCGGGGCGGCGCGTCCCGCCGACATCGCCCGCACGCTCGCCACCGGCCGGGCCCGGTTCGCGGAGCGGGCCGTACTGCTCGCCTCCGGACCCGAGCAGCTGGACCGCGCGCTGGCGGTGCTCGCCGAGGACGGCGAGGCGAACGGGCTGGTGCGCGGCACGGCCGCGAGCGATGACCGCGTGGTGTTCGTCTTCCCCGGCCAGGGCGGCCAGTGGCAGGGCATGGCCACGGAACTGATCGACACCTCACCGGTCTTCGCGGACCGGATCGCCGCGTGCGAGCGGGCACTGTCGGAGTTCGTGGACTGGTCGCTCCTGGACGTACTGCGGGGCGCCGACGACGCCCCGCCCGCGGACCGCGTCGACGTCGTGCAGCCCGCGCTGTGGGCGACGATGGTCGCGCTCGCCGAACTGTGGCAGTCCCGGGGCATCCGCCCGGCGGCCGTGGTCGGACACTCGCAGGGAGAGATCGCGGCCGCCTGTGTGGCGGGCGCGCTCAGCCTGCGGGACGCCGCACGGGTCGTGGCCCTGCGCAGCCGTGCGCTGCTGGCCCTGGCCGGACGCGGCACCATGGCCTCCGTGTTCGAGTCCGCCGACCGGGTCGCCGAACTGGTGGCGCGGTTCGACGGACGGATCTCCGTCGCGGCGGTGAACGGCCCCCGGTCCGTCGTGGTGTCCGGCGGGACCGAAGAGGTCGCCGCGCTCCTGGCCGAGTGCGCGCGGCTGGACATCCACGCGCGCGCCGTCCCGGTCGACTACGCCTCCCACTCCGCGCAGGTCGAGCCCATCGAGGACGAACTGGCGCGGCTGCTCGCACCGGTCGAGCCGCGGCCCGCCCGGGTGCCGTTCCACTCCACCGTCACCGGCACCGTGCTGGCGGGAACCGAACTCACCGGTGACTACTGGTACCGGAACCTGCGCGGCACCGTGCGCTTCGAGGAGACCGTGCGGACCCTGGCAGGGTCGGGGCACCGGGTCTTCCTGGAGTCGAGCCCGCACCCGACGCTGACCATCGGCATCCAGCAGACGCTGGAGAGCGCCGGTGTCGAGGACGGCGTCGCGGTCGGTTCGCTGCGCCGCGGTGCAGGCGGCCCCGGCCGGTTCATGGAGTCGCTCGCCCAACTGCACGTCCACGGCGTGGAACCGGACTGGGACGAGGTCCTCTCCGGCTCCGGCGGCCGCCGGACCGAGCTGCCCACGTATCCGTTCGACCGGCACCGCTACTGGTGGACGCCGTCCGCCACGGAGCCCGCTGCGGCAGTGCCGGACGCGGACCCGGTCGGGGGCCGGCGCTACGAGATCGCCTGGCGGCCGCTCCCGGACACCTCCGCCACCCCACCGGCCGGCAGCTGGCTCCTGGTCGCACCGCCCGGCCCGGCCGACGACCACCGCGAGACCGCCCGAGCCCTGCGCGACGCCGGCGCGGCCGTGGTGCTGTGCCCGCTGCCGGACGGTGTGCCCGACGCGTCGACGCTCGCCCTGGCGGCCACCGGCCACGAGGTGGCCGGTGTGCTGTCCCTGCTCACCCTGGACGCGGCACCGGAGCCCGCGGCCGGGGTGGCCGCGACGGTCGCCCTGCTCCACGCGCTGGACGCGGCGGGCATCACCGCCCCGCTGTGGTGCGCCACGCGCGGCGCGGTGTCCACCGGCCCCTCCGACCCGGCGCCCGACCCGGCGTCGGCGGCGGTCTGGGGAGCGGGGCGTGCCGCTGCGGTCGAACACCCCCGTACCTGGGGCGGCCTGGTCGACCTGCCTCCGCGATGGGACGGGCGGGCCCGCGAACGGCTCGCCGCCGTGCTCACCGGGGGCCGGGACGAGGACCAGGTCGCGATCCGGTCCGCCGCCGTGTTCGCCCGCCGGCTCGTCCGGGCCCGGCGCCCCGCGACCGGACGGCGGTCCTACCAGCCACACGGCAGCGTCCTCATCACGGGCGGCACCGGGGCACTGGGCCGCCGGCTCGCCCGCCGGCTGGCCGAGGGCGGGGCCGAACAGGTCATCCTGCTGAGCCGCCACGGCGGAGACCCGGACGAGATGGCGGCGCTCGCCGCCGAACTGCGCGAGGCGGGCAGCGAGCTGACGGCCGCGACCTGCGACGTCACCGACCGCTCCGCACTGGCCGCACTGCTCGACGGAATCGGCGGGGACCGGCCGCTGTCAGCGGTGTTCCACGCCGCAGGCGTCTGCGAGCTGGGCCCGCTGAAGGACCTCGGCCCCGGCGACCTGCCGGACCTCATGGCCGCCAAGGCCGAAGGCGCGCGCATCCTCGACGAACTGCTCGCGGACACCCCGCTGGACGCGTTCGTCCTGTTCTCCTCGATCTCGGCCACCTGGGGCGTCGCCGACCACGGCGCCTACGGTGCCGCGAACGCCTTCCTCGACGCCCTGGCGGCCGGCCGGCGCGCCCGCGGCCTCACCGCCACGTCGGTCGCCTGGGGCCCATGGAGCGGCGGCGGAATGATCGGCCCGGACCAGCGGGAGATCCTCGCCGCCACCGGGCTCCCGCTCCTGGACCCCGACCGCGCGCTGCGGGCACTGGACGTCGTCCTGGACCACGACGAGACGGCCGTCGCCGTCGCGGACGTCGACTGGGAGCGGTTCGGCCCCGTCTTCACGGCCACCCGCCCCAGCCCGCTGCTGAGCGAACTGGTCGCCGCCCCGCAGGACCCGGCGGTGCCCGGGGACCCCGGCCGCCCGGCCCCCGCCCTGCGCGCCCGGCTCCTCGAACTCCCCGACGAGGCACAGCGCGAGCTGGTCCAGGACCTGGTGCGCGAGCACACCGCGAAGGTGCTCGGCCACAGCGATCCGAAGGCCCTCGCCACCGACCGGGCTTTCAAGGACCTCGGGTTCGACTCGCTCACCGCCGTCGGTCTGCGCGACCGGCTGGCCAAGGCCCTCGGCACCCGGCTGCCCACCACGCTCGTCTTCGACCATCCGACCCCCGCACTGCTCGCCGAGCACCTGCGCGGCGAGGTCCTGGGCGAGCAGCCCGCGAACGACGACGGCGCACCGGTCCGTGCCTCCGCCGCGGACGAGCCGCTCGCCATCGTCGGCATGGCCTGCCGGCTGCCCGGCGACATCGACGGCCCGGAAGCCCTGTGGCGCCTGCTCATGGACGGGGGCGACGCCATCGGCGCCCTGCCCACCGACCGCGGCTGGGACATCGAGTCGCTCTACGACCCCGACGCCGACCGGCACGGCACCAGCTACACGCGCGCCGGCGGATTCCTGCACCGGGCCGCCGAGTTCGACCACGAGTTCTTCGGTATCTCCGCCCGCGAGGCACTGGCCATGGACCCGCAGCAGCGGCTGCTCCTGGAGACCACGTGGGAGGCGTTCGAGAGCGCCGGGGTGGTCCCCGCCGACCTCAAGGGCAGCGACACCGGAGTGTTCGCCGGAATCCTGGCCAGTGACTACGGCCGCCTGCACGGCATGCCCGGTGAACTGGAGGGCTACCAGGTGACCGGCGGCGCGCCGAGCGTGGCGTCCGGCCGGCTCTCGTACACGTTCGGCTTCACCGGCCCCGCGATCACCATCGACACCGCCTGCTCCTCATCGCTGGTGGCCCTGCACATGGCGGCCGGTGCACTGCGCTCCGGCGAGTGCGGACTCGCCCTGGTGGCGGGCGCGTCGGTGATGTCGACACCCACCCCGATGATCAGCTTCAGCAGGCAGCGCGCCCTGTCCACGGACGGCCGCTGCCGGTCCTTCGCGGAGGACGCGGACGGCTTCGGCATGGCCGAGGGCGTGGGCGTCCTCCTGGTCGAGCGGCTGTCCGACGCACGTCGCAACGGCCACCGCGTGCTGGCCGTGGTGCGGGGCAGCGCGGTCAACCAGGACGGCGCGTCGAACGGCCTGACCGCACCCAGCGGCCCGTCCCAGCAGCGCGTGATCCGGCAGGCCCTGGCCGCCGCCGGGCTCACCGCGCAGGACGTCGACGCCGTCGAGGCGCACGGCACCGGTACCCGGCTGGGCGACCCGATCGAGGCGCAGGCGCTGCTCGCCACCTACGGCGCCGGCCGGCCGGCCGAGCGCCCGCTCTGGCTCGGCTCGCTCAAGTCCAACGTGGGCCACACCCAGGCGGCCGCCGGTGTCGTCGGCGTCATCAAGATGGTGCAGGCGCTGCGCCGCGGAGTCCTGCCGAAGACCTTGCACGCGGCCGAGCCCACCTCGCGCGTCGACTGGGAGTCGGGCGCCGTGCGGCTGCTGTCCGAATCCCGGCCGTGGGCCGCGACGGACCACCCGCTCCGGGCCGGCGTCTCCGCGTTCGGCATCAGCGGCACCAACGCACACGTGATCCTGGAAGCCGCACCCGAGCCGGCCGCCGTCACCGCGGACCGGCCCACCGGTGCCGTTCCCTGGATCCTGTCCGCCCGCGAACCGGAGGCGCTGCGCGCCCGCGCCGCCGCGCTGCGCCCGCTCGTGGACACCTCCGACCCGTACGCCACCGCGCGTTCGCTGGCGGTGACCCGTGCGCGGTTCGACCACCGGGCCGTCCTCGTGGGGGAGCCCGGCCCCGCACTGGCGGCTCTCGCGGCGGGCGAGCCCGCCGAACGGCTCGTCTCCGCAGTGGCCGGACCGGTCGGCCGTACCGCGTTCGTCTTCCCCGGCCAGGGGGCGCAGTGGGCCGGTATGGGGGTCGAGCTGGCGCAGTGGTCGCCGGTGTTCGCGGAGCGGCTCGCCGAGTGCGAGAAGGCGATGTCCCCGTATGTCGACTGGTCGTTGACCGAGGTGCTGAACGGCGTGCCGGGCGCACCGTCGCTGGACGCGGTGGACGTCGTACAGCCGGTGTCGTTCGCCGTGATGGTGTCGCTGGCGGCACTGTGGCAGTCGTACGGCGTGGAGCCGGCCGCGGTGGTGGGGCACTCGCAGGGCGAGATCGCCGCCGCGTGTGTGGCCGGGGCGCTGACGCTGGAGGACGCCGCACGCGTGGTGTGCCTGCGCAGCAAGGTGCTCACCGGTGTGACCGGACGCGGTGCGATGGCGATCGTCGCCCTGCCGGAGGAGCAGCTCACCGACCTGATGGCCCCGTACGGGGAGCGGCTGTCCGTCGCCGCCGTCAACGGGCCCCGCTCCGTGGTGCTCTCCGGCGACCGGGACGCACTGGAGGACCTGGCCAGGATCTGTGGGCAGCGCGATGTGCGGGTACGGATGATCCCGGTCGACTACGCCTCGCACTCCGTACACGTCGAACCGGTGCTGGACGAACTGGCCGTACTGCTCGCCCCCGTGGAGCCGCGCCCGCCCCGCATCCCGTTCTTCTCCACCGTCACCGGCGAGTGGATCGACACCGCTGCGCTCGACGCCGCCTACTGGTGCGCCAACCTGCGCCGGCCCGTGCGCTTCGCGGAGGCGGTACGGACACTGGCCGGGCAGGGCTTCGGATGCTGGGTCGAGAGCAGCCCGCACCCGGTGCTGCTCGCCGCGGTCGAGGAGACCGTCTCCGACCACGCCGAGGCCTTCGCCGTCGGCTCACTGCGCCGCGACGACGGAAGCGGCGAGCGGTTCCTGCTCTCGCTGGCCGAGGCATGGGTGCGTGGCGCCCCCGTCGACTGGGCCCGGTCGTTCCCGACCGCCGCCCCTCACGTGGAGCTGCCCGGCTACCCCTTCCGGCCCCGGCGCCACTGGCTCGAAGCCCCGGCGGAGGCGGCCGCACAACAGGAGCGCGCCCTCGTCGACGGCTGGCGCTACCGCGTCGACTGGACCCCGGTGCCCGCCGACGGAACCCCGGTGCTCACCGGCGACTGGCTCGTGGTGACCCCCGACGAGCCGGTGGACACCGGCCTCGTCGGCGCGGTGCTCGCGGGGCTCGCCCGGCACGGCGCGACCGTGCACCCGGTGGGTGTACGCGAACTGGTCCGGGACGGTGCCCGGCTGCCGGAGCGGATCGACGGCGTGCTGTCGCTGGCCGCACTCGACGAACGGCCCCACCCCGACGAACCGGCGCTCAGCACCGGACTGGCCGACACCGTCGCCTGCGTACGGGCCCTGGCCGGCGACGCCCCGCTGTGGCTGGCGACCCGGGGCGCGGTCGGCACCGGCCCGGACGATCCCGTCCGGCACCCCGTACAGGCTCAGGTGTGGGGGCTCGGCGTGGTGCTCGGCCTCGACGAACCCGACCGGCTCTGCGGGCAGATCGACCTGCCGGACCGGCTGGACGGGGAAGCGCTCGGCCGGCTCGTCGAGGTGCTGTCAGAAACCACCGGCGAGACCGAGGTCGCCCTGCGTGACGGCACGCTCCTCGCCCGGCGCCTGGTGCCCGCCCCGGCGCCCGGGGCCGAGCCGTGGCGGCCGCGTGGCACCGTCCTGATCACCGGCGGCACCGGCGCCCTCGGCGCCCATGTCGCCCGCTGGGCCGCCCGGAACGGCGCGGCGCACCTGGTGCTGACCAGCCGCCGGGGCACGGACGCCCCCGGCGCCGGGGAGCTGAGCGGGGAACTGACCGCGCTCGGCGCCCGGGTGACGATCGCCACCTGCGACGTCGGTGACGCGGACCAGCTCGCCGCCGTCCTCGCCGCGATGGATCCCGCCGAGCCGCTGACGGCCGTCGTGCACGCGGCCGGGCTCACCCAGCAGGAGGTCCCCGTCGGGGACCTGTCCACCGCCGAACTCGCCCGGATCATGCGGGGCAAGGCCGAAGGCGCCCGGCACCTGGACGACCTGACCGCCCACCTGGACCTGGACGCCTTCGTGCTGTTCTCCTCCGGAGCCGGTACGTGGGGCGACGCGGGCAAGGCCGGATACGCCGCCGCCAACGCCTACCTGGACGCCCTCGCACAGACGCGGCGCGCCCGGGGCACGGCGGCCACGTCGGTCGCCTGGGGGGCCTGGGACGGCGGCGGCATGGTCGAGGGTGAGGTCTCCGACCTGCTGACCCGGCGCGGAATGCGCCTGATGCGGCCCGAATCGGCCGTACGGGCGCTGGCGCTCGCGGTCGGCAACGGCGACGCCGCGGTCGCCATCGCCTCTTTCGACCTGGCCCGCTTCCTCCCCCTCTACACCATGACGCGGGACCGCCGCCTGGTCGCCGCGCTCACCGAGGCGCAGCCGGTGGCGCGGCAGCGGGACGAGGACACCGGTCCCCGCCCGGAACGGTCCACGGCACTCGCTGACCGGCTGGCCGGCCTGTCCCCGGAGGAACAGGAGAGCGCGCTGGTGGAACTCGTCCGACGGGAGGCGGCCGCGGTGCTCAAGGCCGGGCAGCCGGAGGACATCCGGCCCCGCCGGGCGTTCAAGGAGCTCGGCTTCGACTCCCTGACGGCGCTGGAGTTCCGTAACCGGCTGAACGTGGCGACAGCCCTGAGGCTGCCCGCGACGCTCGTCTTCGACCACCCCACCCCCGCCGCACTCGCCCGCCGGCTGTGGGACGAGCTGTGCGGCGGGACACCTGACGTACTGGCCGGACTGGAGCGGCTGGAAGCCCAGCTGGCGGCACTGCCGGACGAGGACTTCAACCGCCTCGACCTGGCCGGCCGGCTGGGTGCCCTGCTGCGCCGGGCCGAACCGGAAACAGAGACCGACGCCCCGCACCAAGACCTTGCAGCGGCGACGAACGACGAGATCTTCGACCTGATCGACCGGGAGTTGGGCATCCGATGAGCAGTGGCGCGAACGAACAGCGGCTGCGGGACTATCTGAACCGAGTCACTGCGGATCTGCAGGCGACCCGCCGAAGGGTCCGGGAGCTGGAGGACAAGCAGCGCGAGCCCATCGCGATCGTCTCGATGGGCTGCCGCTTCCCTGGTGCCGACACTCCCGAGGAGTTCTGGGACCTGATCGCGGCCGGCGCCGACCTCGTCGGTGACCTGCCCGCAGACCGCGGCTGGGACCTGGAGCACCTCTACCACCCGGACCCCGCCCACCCGGGCACCAGCTACACCCGGCACGGCGCGTTCCTGCACGGCGCCGCCGAGTTCGACGCCGGGTTCTTCGGCATCTCGCCGCGCGAGGCCCTCGCCATGGACCCGCAGCAGCGGCTCCTCCTGGAGACCTCCTGGGAGGTCGTCGAACGGGCGGGCATCGACGCGGAGAGCCTGCGCGGTGAACGCGCGGGCGTCTTCGTCGGAGCGAGTCACCAGGGCTACGGCGCTTCGGTGCGGACGGCACCGGACGGTGTCGAGGGCCATCTGCTGACCGGTGGTTCGGGCGCCGTCCTGTCAGGACGCATCGCCTACACCCTGGGCCTGGAAGGGCCCGCCGTCACCGTCGACACCATGTGCTCGTCCTCCCTGGTCGCGCTGCACCTCGCGGTGCAGGCGCTGCGCAACGACGAGTGCTCCCTGGCCCTCGCGGCCGGCGCCACCGTGATGGGCTCGACCCGCAACTTCACCGAGTTCAGCCGGCAGTCCGGACTCGCGGTCGACGGCCGGGTCAAGGCCTTCTCCGACGACGCGGACGGCACCGGCTGGGGCGAGGGCATCGGCGTCCTGCTCCTGGAACGCCTGTCGGACGCACAGCGCAACGGCCACCGCGTACTGGCCGTGGTGCGCGGCACCGCCACCAACCAGGACGGCGCGTCGAACGGCCTGACGGCGCCCAACGGCCCCTCGCAGCAGCGGGTGATCCGGCAGGCGCTGGCCAACTCCGATGTCGCCGCGTCCGAGGTGGACGCGGTCGAGGCGCACGGCACCGGCACCTCGCTCGGCGACCCGATCGAGGCGCAGGCGCTGCTCGCCACGTACGGCCAGGGCCGTGCCGACGACCAGCCGCTGTGGCTCGCCTCCGTCAAGTCCAACATCGGCCACACCCAGGCGGCCTCCGGCATCGCCGGGGTCATCAAGATGGTGCTGGCGATGCGGCACGGGCTGCTGCCCAGAACACTGCACGCGCAGCACCCTTCGACGCATGTGGACTGGTCGGCCGGTGCGGTCGAACTGCTCTCGGAGGAGCGGGACTGGGCCCCGGGCGACCGGCCCAGGCGGGCCGGGGTGTCGTCGTTCGGCGCCAGCGGGACGAACGCGCACGTGATCATCGAGGAGGCGCCGGAGCAGGCCGGGGCCGAGGCCGCCCCGCGCCGGGCGGATCTGCCGCTCGTCCCGTGGCTGGTGTCCGCGAGGACGGCGTCCGCGCTGCCCGCGCAGGCCGAACGGCTGGCGTCCGCGGTCGGCGGACTGGACCCGGCGGACGTGGGCCTGTCGCTGGCCGTCGCCCGTACCGGACTGGAGCACCGGGCGGTCGTGCTCGGCGCGGACACGGACGAACTGCGCACCCGGCTGGCGGCGCTGGCGGCGGGCGGACCCGTCGCGGGCGTGGTGTCCGGGCTCGCCGGTGACGGTCTGACCGGGTTCGTGTTCTCGGGCCAGGGCGGCCAGCGGGCCGGCATGGGCCGGGAACTGGCCGAGGCCTTCCCGGTGTTCGCAGCCGCTCTGGACGAGGTGTGCGCGTACTTCGACGGTCTGCGCGAAGTGATGTTCACCGACGCGGAGGCGCTGAAGACCACCGGCTGGGCGCAGCCCGCGCTGTTCGCCGTCGAGGTGGCGCTGTTCCGGCTGGTCGAGTCGTGGGGTGTCAGGCCGGACTACCTGGTCGGCCACTCGGTGGGTGAGCTGGCCGCCGCGCACGTGTCCGGTGTGCTGTCCCTGCCCGACGCGTGCCGGCTGGTCGCCGCCCGCGCCGAACTGATGCAGGCACTGCCCGCCGGCGGTGCGATGCGGGCGGTCCGGGCGACGCTCGACGAGGTCACACCCCTGCTGGTCGAGGGCGTATCGGTGGCGGCGGTCAACGCCCCCGGCCAGGTGGTCCTGTCCGGCACCGCCGAGGCCGTCGAAGCGGTGGCCGCTCTCCTGCCCGACCGGCAGAGCCGCCGTCTGGAGGTCAGCCACGCCTTCCACTCGGCCCTGATGGAGCCGATGCTGGCCCGGTTCACCGAGGCCGCGGCGGAGCTGACGTACGGAAGTCCGCGCATCCCGATCGTCTCCACGCTGACGAGCGAGCCGGTCACGGAGTTCACCGCGGCCTACTGGGCGGACCAGGTCCGGGGCACGGTCCGCTTCGCCGACGCCGTCACCCGCCTGAAGGCCCTCGGCGTCACCCGATTCGTCGAACTCGGCCCCGACGCCGGCCTGATCGGCGCGATCGACGAGACGTACGGCGGTGACGCCGTCGCCGTCCCCCTCCTGCACCGCAAGCGCCCCGAACCGGCCAGCACGGTCGCGGCCCTGGCCCACCTGTGGGCGGACGGCGCCCACGTCGACTGGGCGGCCTACTTCGCCCCGGCCGGTGCGCAGACCACCGACCTCCCCACCTACGCCTTCCAGCGCGCCCACTACTGGCTGGAGGACGAGAACGCACCCGTGCGCGCGACATCCGCGCTCGACTCCTGGCGCTACGGCGTCGACTGGGTGCCGAGTCCGGCCCGCGCCGCGGCCGGGCTCTTCGGCCGCTGGCTGCTGGTGACCTCGGCAGCACAGCAGGACCGTGACGTGTCGGCCGGGCTGATCAGCCACAGCCTGCGCGAACGCGGTGCGCAGGTCACCGAGCTGCGGCTCACCGCGGACCTCGACCGGGAGCAGCTGGGCACGCTCCTGGCCGAGCACCCCGACGCGACCGGGGTGCTCTCCCTGCTGGCCCTCGACGAGAACCCGCACCCCGAGCGGCCCGCACTCTCCACCGGCCTGGCGCTCAACGTCCTGCTGACGCAGGCGCTGGCCGACCTGGACACACCGGTACCGGTCTGGCTGTGCACCCAGGACGCGGTCTCGGCGGCCGACGGTGACCGGGTCGGCCATCCCGTACAGGGAAGCAGCTGGGGTCTCGGGCTGGTGTCCGGCCTGGAGTTCCCGCAGTGGTGGGGCGGCCTGGCCGATCTGCCCGAGGCATTCACGGAGCAGGACGCCGACTGCCTGGCGGCGGTGGTCGCCGCAGGCGGACCGGAGGACCAGTTCGCGATCCGTTCGGGTGCGGCGCTGCTGCGCCGGCTGCGGCGTTCTCCGCTGGAGGGCGCCGCCGCGGAGCCGTGGCGGACGAGCGGTACGGCGCTGATCACCGGCGGTACCGGCGGCCTGGGCGCGCACACGGCCCGCTGGCTGGCCGAGGCCGGTGCCGAACACCTGGTGCTGACCTCCCGGCGCGGACCGGACGCCCCCGGCGCCCCCGAACTCGCCGAAGAACTCGGCGCCCTGGGCGTCAGGGTGACCATCGCGGCCTGCGACACATCCGACTACCCGGCACTGGCCCGGCTCGTCGAGCGGATCGAGGCGGACGGCCCACCGATCAGAACAGTCGTGCACAGCGCGGGAACCGGCGGTACCGCCCCGCTCACCGGCACGGACCTGGCGGAGTTCGAGACCGGCGCGCAGGTGAAGCTGGCGGGGACGGCCAACCTCGACCGGATCTTCGACCGCACGGAACTCGACGCGTTCATCCTGTACTCCTCCGTCGCGGCCGTCTGGGGCGCCGGCGGCCACGGCTCCTACGCGGCCGGCAACGCCTACCTCGACTCGGTCACCCGCAGCCGGCGCGCCCGCGGCCTGGCCGGGACCACGATCGCCTGGGGCCTGTGGTCCGCGGACGACGGCAGCGGACTGGGCGGCACCGTTGACCGCGACTCGCTCAACTGGCACGGCCTGGCGGCCATGGCACCCCGGACCGCGATCGCCGGACTGCGGCAGGTCATGGCCGACGACCGGGAGTTCCTCGCCATAGGCGACGTGGACTGGGACGCCTTCACCCCCGCGTACACGGCCACCCGTCCGCGCCCCCTGATCGAGGGCATACCGGAGGCCCGCGCCGTCCTGGAGGGCGACCCGGGCACCGAGGACGACCACACCCGGACCACCGAGGCGAACAGCCTGCGGGAGCGCCTGCGCCCGCTCCCCGCGGAGGACCGCGAGACCGCGCTGCGCGACCTCGTACGGGCCCACGCGGCGACGGTCCTCGGACACACGTCCCCGGACGCCATCGAGGAGGGGCGGCCGCTGCGCGACCTCGGCTTCGACTCGCTGCTCGCGGTCGAGCTGCGCAACGCCCTGACCACGGCGACCGGCCTGAAGCTCGCCACCACACTCGTCTTCGACCACCCGAACGTCACCCGCCTCGCACAGCACCTGCACGCCACCCTCTTCGGTGAACAGCCCGGCTTCGAGCCCGCCATCGCACAGATCTCCGCCGACGCGGCCGACAACGACGACGCCGTCGCGATCATCGGGATGGGCTGCCGCTTCCCCGGCGGGATCGCCGGGCCCGAGGACCTGTGGCGCCTCGTCACGGCGGGCGACGAGGTCCTCAGCGGATTCCCCGACAACCGGGGCTGGGACCTCGGCCGGCTGTTCAGCTCCGACCCGGACGACGAGGGGCACTCGTACGTCCGCTCGGGCGGCTTCCTTCAGGACGCGGGCTCCTTCGACCCGGACTTCTTCGGCATCTCGCCCCGCGAGGCCCTCGCCATGGACCCGCAGCAGCGGCTGCTCCTCGAAACGTCGTGGGAGGCGATCGAGCACGGCCGCATCGACCCGCACAGCCTGCGCGGCAGCGAGTGCGGTGTGTTCGTCGGCGTCGGTCACGGCGGCTACGGCACGGGCCTGCGCCAGCTCCCGGAGGGAGTGGAGGGCCACCTCCTCACCGGCTCGATCACGAGCATCGCCTCCGGGCGCATCTCGTACACCCTGGGACTGGAGGGCCCGGCCGTCACCGTCGACACCGGATGCTCCTCCGCCCTGGTGGCCCTGCGCCTGGCCTCCCAGGCACTGCTGTCCGGGGAGTGCTCGATGGCGCTCGCCGGAGCGGCCTCCATCGGCTCCTCACCGCTCGGGTTCATCGGGTTCAGCCGCCAGCGCGGCCTCGCCGAGGACGGCCGTTCCAAGGCCTTCTCCGAGGACGCCGACGGCATGGGGATCTCGGAGGGCGCCGGGGTCTTCGTCCTGGAACGGCTGTCGGCGGCCCGGCGCAACGGCCACCGCGTCCTTGCCGTCATCCGGGGCAGCGCGATCAACCAGGACGGCGCGTCGAACGGTCTGACGGCGCCCAACGGCCCGGCGCAGCAGCGGGTGATCCGGCAGGCACTGGCCAATGCCGGACTGACCTCCGCCGACGTCGATGTCGTGGAGGCGCACGGTACGGGCACCTCGCTGGGTGACCCGATCGAGGCGCAGGCGCTGCTGGCCACCTATGGCCAGGACCGCCCGGAGGACCGGCCGCTGTGGCTCGGCTCCGTCAAGTCCAACCTCGGCCACACCCAGGCCGCCGCCGGTGTCGCCGGCGTCATGAAGATGATCCTCGCGATGCACCACGGCGAACTGCCGAGAACGCTGCACGCGGACAACCCGTCGTCGCACGTGGACTGGTCGGCGGGCGCGGTGGAGCTGCTCTCCGAGGCGCGGGAGTGGCCGCACGTGGACCGGCCCCGGCGTGCGGGCGTGTCGGCGTTCGGGGTGAGCGGCACGAACGCGCACCTCATCCTGGAGCAGGCACCGGAACCGGACGACGAGACCGGCTCGGGAACGCTGTCGCCTTCGGTGGTGCCGTGGATTCTGTCGGGGCGGAGTGCTGCCGCGCTGCGGGGTCAGGCCGAGGCGCTGCGTCCGCTGGCGGACGGCACTGATCCGGTGGGTGTCGGGTGGTCGTTGGTGTCGTCCCGGGCGCGGTTCGAGCATCGGGCGGTTGTGGTGGGGGAGCCGGTGTCCGCTCTGGCTGCGTTGGCTGTGGGTGAGCCTTCGGGTCGGGTGGTGTCCGGGGTGGTGGGTCCGGTGGGTCGGACGGTGTTTGTGTTCCCTGGTCAGGGGGCGCAGTGGGCGGGTATGGCGGTCGAGTTGGCGGAGTCGTCGCCGGTGTTCGCGGCGCGGCTGGCGGAGTGTGAGTCGGCGTTGTCCGCGTATGTGGACTGGTCGTTGACGGATGTGTTGCGTGGTGTGCCGGGTGCTGCGTCGTTGGATGCGGTGGATGTGGTGCAGCCGGTGTCGTTTGCGGTGATGGTGTCGTTGGCGGCGTTGTGGCGTTCGTTCGGTGTGGTGCCGGCTGCGGTGGTGGGGCATTCGCAGGGTGAGATCGCTGCGGCGTGTGTGGCGGGGGTGTTGTCGTTGGAGGATGCGGCGCGGGTGGTGTGCCTGCGGAGCCGGGCGATTGCTGCGGTGGCGGGTGCGGGCGGGATGGCGTCGGTGGCGGCGTCGGTGGAGCGGGTGGAGGAGTTGCTCGGGTCGTGGGCGGGCCGGGTGTCGGTGGCTGCGGTGAATGGTCCGTCGCAGGTGGTGGTCTCGGGTGAGGCCGTTGCTCTGGATGAGCTGGTTGCCGAGTGCAAGGGGCAGGGGTTGCGGGCGCGGCGGATCGCGGTGGATTACGCCTCGCATTCCGCTGCGATGGATGTGCTGGAGGCGGATCTGGCGGTCGAGCTGGCCGGGATCTCCCCGCGTGCGGGTGATGTTCCGTTGCTGTCGACGGTGACCGGTGAGTTCGTGGACGGTTCCGGGATGGATGGCGGGTACTGGTTCACGAACCTGCGTTCGCGGGTCCGGTTCTCCGAGGCGATCGAGAAGCTGAGCGGGGAGGGTTACGGCGTCTTCGTCGAGGCCTCCTCGCACCCCGTACTGACGGCTGCGGTCCAGGAGATCGCGGAAGGGGCGGACGAGGACGCCGACGCTGAGCCGGGTGTGGTCACCGGTTCGCTGCGCCGGGATGACGGGGGCCTGGACCGCTTCCTGGCCGGTGTCGCCGAGCTGTGGGTGCGCGGCGTGGACGTCGACTGGGCGGCCGCCTTCCCCGACGACGCACGGCCCGCGACCGTCGACCTGCCCACGTACGCCTTCCAGCGCGGGCACTACTGGCTGGAGGACGAGGCCACCGGCACGGTGAGCGAAGCGGGCGTGATGGACGCGGAGTTCTGGGAAGCCGTCGGCAGCGGCGACACCCGTGCCTTCGCCGATGAGCTGGGCGTGGGCGAGGACGCCTCGCTGAGCACGATGCTCCCCGCCCTGCACGCATGGCGGATGCGACGGGCCGAGCGGTCCGTCCTGGACTCCTGGCGCTACGGCGTCGACTGGGTGCCGAGTCCGGCCCGCGCCGCGGCCGGGCTCTCGGGCCGCTGGCTGCTGGTGACCTCGGCAGCACAGCCGGACCGTGACGTGTCGGTCGAACTGATCAGCCACAGCCTGCGCGAACGCGGCGCGGCGGTGGCCGAGTTGGTGCTCACCGCGGACCTCGACCGGGAGCAGCTCGGTGCGCTGCTGGCCGAGCAGCCGGACGTGACCGGGGTGATCTCCCTGCTCGCCTTCGACGAGAGCGGGTACCCCGGCCGGCCGGCGCTCACCGGAGGACTCGCGCTCAACGTGCTGCTGATGCAGGCCCTGGCCGACTGGGACCGGCGTATCTCGGTCTGGATGTGCACCCAGGACGCGGTCTCGGCGGCCGGAGGTGACCGGGTCGGTCATCCCGTACAGGGAAGCAGCTGGGGTCTCGGGCTGGTCTTCGGCCTGGAGTTCCCGCAGTGGTGGGGCGGCCTGGTCGACCTCTCCGAGGGGTTCACGGAGCGGGATGCCGACTGCCTGGCGGCGACCGTCGCCGCAGGTGGTGCGGAGGACCAGTTCGCGATCCGTTCGGGTGCGGCGCTGCTGCGCCGGCTGCGGCGTTCTCCGCTGGAGGGCGCCGCCGCGGAGCCGTGGCGGACGAGCGGTACGGCGTTGATCACCGGCGGTACCGGCGGCCTGGGTGCGCACACGGCCCGCTGGCTGGCCGAGGCCGGTGCCGAACACCTGGTGCTGACCTCCCGGCGCGGACCGGACACGGCCGGTGTGCCCGAACTCGTCGAGGAGCTCGGCGCTCTGGGCGTCAGGGTGACGGTCGCGACGTGCGACGTCTGCGACTACGAGGACCTGGCGCGACTCGTGGAGCGGATCGAGGCGGACGGGCCGCCGATCCGAACGGTCATCCACTGCGCGGGCGTCGGCCACCTCGCCTCACTGACCGGGACGAACCTGGCCGAGTTCGAGGCCGGCGCGGAGGCGAAGCTGGCCGGGACCGCCAACCTCGACCGGATCTTCGACCGCGACGGCCTGGACGCGTTCATCCTGTACTCCTCCGTGGCGGCGCTCTGGGGTGCCGGCGAACACGGCTCCTACTCGGCGGGCAACGCCTACCTCGACTCGGTCACCCGCAGCCGGCGCGCCCGAGGGCTCACCGGAACCACGATCGCCTGGGGCCTGTGGTCCGCCGACGACGGCGGCATGGCGGGCAAGGTCGACCCCGGCTCGCTCAACTGGCGCGGTCTGACGTTCATGGCGCCGCAGACCGCCATCGCCGGGCTGCGACAGGCGATGGCGGACGACGAGGAGTTCCTCGCCATCGGTGACGTGAACTGGGACTCCTTCACCCCCGCGTTCACCGCCATGCGCGCACGGCCCCTGCTCGACGGCATTCCGGAGGTCCGCGCCTTCCTGGAGCGCAACGGCGGTACCGACGACGACACGCCGTCGGCCGACGAGAACTCCCTGCGGGAGCGGCTGCGACCGCTCTCCGCCGACGACCGCGAGCGCGCGCTGCGCGATCTCGTACGGTCGCACGCGGCCGGAGTCCTCGGACACGCGTCGCCGGACGCCATCGAGGAGGGGCGGCCGCTGCGCGACCTCGGCTTCGACTCGCTGCTCGCGGTGGCGTTGCGCAACGCCCTGCGCACCGCGACCGGCCTGAAGCTCGCGGCCACGCTCGTCTTCGACTATCCGAACGTCACCCGGCTCGCGCGGTACCTGCAAGGGGCGCTCTTCGGCGACGGGGCGGCCGCCGAGCCGCGGACCGTACCGGTCGCTGTGGGCCCGGCCGACGACGACGCCGTCGCGATCATCGGGATGGGCTGCCGCTTCCCCGGCGGGATCGCCGGGCCCGAGGACCTGTGGCGCCTCGTCACGGCGGGCGACGAGGTCCTCAGCGACTTCCCCGACAACCGGGGCTGGGACCTCGGCCGGCTGTTCAGCTCCGACCCGGACGACGAGGGGCACTCGTACGTCCGCTTCGGCGGATTCGTGCAGGACGCGGGCTCCTTCGACCCCGCCTTCTTCGGCATCTCGCCGCGCGAGGCCCTGGCGATGGACCCGCAGCAGCGGCTCCTGCTGGAAACCACGTGGGAGGCGATCGAGCACGGTCGCATCGACCCGCACAGCCTGCGCGGCACCGCCTGCGGCGTGTACCTCGGCGTCGGCAACGGCGGCTACGGCAGCGGCCTGCGCCGACTGCCGGAAGGCATGGAGGGCCACCTGCTCACCGGGACGGGCCCCAGCATCGCCTCCGGGCGGATCTCGTACACCCTGGGACTGGAGGGTCCGGCGGTCACCCTCGACACCGGATGCTCCTCGGCGTTGGTGGCCCTCGACCTCGCGGCCCGGGCGCTGCGGTCCGGCGAGTGCTCGCTGGCCCTCGCGGGGGCGGCCTCGATCGCCTCGGTGCCGGAGAGTTTCATCGCCTTCAGCCGCCAGCGCGGCCTCGCCGAGGACGGCCGGTCCAAGGCCTTCTCCGACGACGCCGACGGCATGGGCCTCTCCGAGGGTGTCGGCCTGCTCCTGGTGGAGCGGCTGTCGGACGCGCGCCGCAACGGCCACCGCGTACTGGCGGTGGTCCGGGGCAGCGCGGCGAACCAGGACGGCGCGTCGAACGGTCTGACGGCGCCCAACGGCCCGGCGCAGCAGCGGGTGATCCGCCAGGCACTGGCCAACGCCGGACTGACCTCCGCCGACGTCGATGTCGTGGAGGCGCACGGTACGGGTACCTCGCTGGGTGACCCGATCGAGGCGCAGGCGCTGCTGGCCACCTACGGCCAGGACCGCCCGGAGGACCGGCCGCTGTGGCTCGGCTCCGTCAAGTCCAACCTCGGCCACACCCAGCTCGCCGCCGGTGCGGCGGGCGTGATGAAGATGGTCCTCGCCCTCCAGCACCGGCTGATGCCCAGGACGCTGCACGCGCAGAACCCGTCGTCCCGCGTGGACTGGTCCGAGGGCGCCGTGGAGCTGCTCTCCGAGGCGCGGGAGTGGCCGCGTGGCGAGCGGCCGAGGCGCGCGGGCGTCTCGGCGTTCGGGATGAGCGGGACGAACGTTCACCTGATCCTGGAAGAGGCGCCCGAGGAGGCGGAGGCCGAGCAGACGGCCTCCCGGGCCCCGGTGGTGGTGCCCTGGATTCTCTCCGGCCGCAGCGCCGATGCCTTGCGGGGTCAGGCCGAGGCGCTGGGTTCGCTGGCCGAGACTGCCGATCCGGTGGGTGTCGGGTGGTCGTTGGTGTCGTCCCGGGCGCGGTTCGAGCATCGGGCGGTTGTGGTGGGGGAGCCGGTGTCCGCTCTGGCCGCGTTGGCGGCGGGCGAGCCCGCCGGGCAGGTGGTGTCCGGGGTTGCGGGCCCGGTGGGCCGGACGGTGCTTGTGTTCCCTGGTCAGGGGGCGCAGTGGGCGGGTATGGCGGTCGAGTTGGCGGAGTCGTCGCCGGTGTTCGCGGCGCGGCTGGCGGAGTGTGAGTCGGCGTTGTCCGTCTATGTGGACTGGTCGTTGACGGAGGTATTGAACGGGGTGCCGGGTGCGCCGTCGCTGGATGCGGTGGATGTGGTGCAGCCGGTGTCGTTTGCGGTGATGGTGTCGTTGGCGGCGTTGTGGCGGTCGTTCGGTGTGAAGCCGGCTGCGGTGGTGGGGCATTCGCAGGGTGAGATCGCTGCCGCGTGTGTGGCGGGGGTGTTGTCGCTGGAGGATGCGGCGCGGGTGGTGTGCTTGCGGAGCCGGGCGATCGCGGCGGTGGCGGGTGCGGGCGGTATGGCGTCGGTCGCGGCGTCGGTGGAGCGGGTGGAGGAGCTGCTCGGGCCGTGGGCGGGCCGGGTGTCGGTGGCTGCGGTGAATGGTCCGTCGCAGGTGGTGGTCTCGGGTGAGGCCGTGGCGCTGGACGAGCTGGTTGCCGAGTGCAAGGGGCAGGGGTTGAGGGCGCGGCGGATCGCGGTGGATTACGCCTCGCACTCGGCTGCGATGGATGTGCTGGAGGCCGATCTCGCGGTCGAGCTGGCCGGGATCTCCCCGCGTGCGGGTGACATTCCGCTGCTGTCGACCGTGACGGGTGAGCTGGTGGACGGCTCGGAGATGGATGGCGGGTACTGGTTCACGAACCTGCGCTCGCGAGTCCGGTTCTCCGAGGCGATCGAGAAGCTGAGTGGAGAGGGTTACGGCGTCTTCGTCGAGGCCTCCTCGCACCCCGTACTGACCGCCGCCGTCGAGGAGATCGTGAACACCGGCGTCGTCACCGGTTCGCTGCGCCGGGATGACGGCGGTCTGGACCGGTTCCTGGCCGGGGTGGCAGAGCTGTGGGTGCGCGGCGTGGACGTCGACTGGTCGGCCGCCTTCCCCGACGGCGCCCGGCCCGCAACCGTCGACCTGCCCACGTATGCCTTCCAGCGCGGGCACTACTGGCTGGAGGACGAGGCCACCGGCACGGTGAGCGAACAGGGCCTGGCCGACACCGAGTTCTGGGCGGCCGTCGATCGTGACGACGCGGAAGGGCTCGCCGCCACTCTCGGTGTCGAGGATCCCGCCCCGATCGAATCACTGCTGCCCGCGCTCTCCGACTGGCGCCGTCGCCGCCGCCAGGAATCCGAGGTGGACTCCTGGCTGTACGACGTTCTGTGGCAGCCCCTCCCGCACAGCGCCGCACCGCGTATCGACGGCGCCCGGTGGCTGCTGCTCGTCCCGGCCGGCGGGCACGCGTGGGCGGCCCCCGCGAGCCGGGCGCTCAGCTCGCTCGGCGCCGAGGTCCGGGTGGCGGAGGCTGACGGGACCGACCGTGCAGAACTCGCCGCGCGGCTGCGCGAAGCCGGTGCGGACAGCACCGGTGTGCTGTCCCTGCTCGCGCCCGGCCCGGAAGCCGACCTCGACCGGACCGTGCTGACCGTCCAGGCACTCGGGGATGCGGGAATCACGGCGCCCCTGTGGCTCGCCACCCGGGACGCGGTCTCCGTCGGGCCCTCCGACCGGTCCGTCGAACCGGACCAGGCCCTGGTGTGGGGGCTGGGGCGGATCGCCGCCCTGGAGTACCCGCAGCGGTTCGGCGGCCTGGTCGACCTGCCGGCCGAGCCGGACGCGCGAGCGGCAGAGCGGCTCGTCCGGGCGCTGACCGCGCCCGACGGGGAGGACCAGCTGGCCGTGCGGGCGGGCGGCGTCTACGTACGCCGGCTGGCACGCAAGCCGCTGGCCGCCCTGTCCCCCGTACGGAACTGGAAGCCCACCGGCACCGTGCTCGTCACCGGTGGCACCGGCGGTGTCGGCGCGGAGTTCGCCGCCTGGCTGGCGTCCAACGGTGCCGAGCACCTGCTGCTGACCAGCCGCCGGGGCGAGGACGCCCCGGGTGCCGCGGAACTGACGGAGCGGCTGACCGGGCTCGGGGCGCGGGTGACGATCGCGGCGTGCGACGTGTCCGACCGCGAGGCGCTGCGCCGGGTACTCGCCGGCATTCCGGCCTCGCAGCCGCTGACCGGTGTGGTGCACGCGGCAGCCGTACTCGACGACTGCCTGCTCGACGAGCTGACCCCGGAGCGGGTCCGCACGGTGCTGCGGCCCAAGGCGACAGCGGCGCACCACCTGCACGAACTCACCAGGGACGCCGGCCTCGACGCCTTCGTCCTGCTGTCCTCGATGGCCGGCACACTCGGCGGACCGGGCCAGGGCAGTTACGCGGCGGCCAACGCCTATCTCGACGCGCTGGCCCGGCTGCGGCGTGCCGAGGGACTCCCGGCCACCTCGCTGGCCTGGGGCGCCTGGGACAGCGTCGGGCTCGCCGTGGGTGAGATGGGTGAGCGGCTGAGCCGCAGCGGAGTGGCTCCGATGGCACCCGAAGTGGCGCTCCGCGCGGTGCAGTACGCCCTCGATCACGATCTGGCCTACCTCATGGTCGCCGATCTCGACTGGCGGGTGTTCGGGCCGAACTGCACGGCCGGCCGTTCCGGGCGGGTGCTCGACAGACTGCCCGAGGCGCTCCGCACCGAGTCGCCGGAGTCCGCCGGAGAGAAGGAAGAGGCGGGCTTCGCCGGCACCCTTGCCGGGCGTGCGCCGGCCGAGCGGGAGCAGTTGCTGTCGACGCTGGTGCGCACCCAGGCGGCGGCGGTGCTCGGTCTGACCGGGCCCGAGACGATCGACCCCGACCGGGCCCTGCGCGAGCTCGGCTTCGACTCGATCACCGCCGTCGAACTGCGCAACCGCCTCAACTCGGTCACCGGACTGCGGCTGCCGGTCACCGTCGTCTTCGACCACGTGGCCGCCGGACCGCTGGCCCGCTACCTGGACGGAGAACTGTTCGGCGAACAGTCCGGCGGGGCGTCCGCCGCCCTCGTGACCCCCGGCGCGCAGCCGGCCGCCGCGGTGGCCGGCACCGATGACGACCCGGTCGTCATCGTCGGGATGGGCTGCCGCTTCCCGGGCGGCGTCCAGACCCCCGAACAGTTCTGGGACCTGCTGTCCGAAGGCGGCGACGTCGTCTCGGACTTCCCCACCGACCGCGGCTGGGACCTCGAAGGGAACTTCCACCCGGACCCGGACCACTCGGGCACGTACTACACCCGGGGCGGTGGCTTCCTCCAGGACGTGGGCGAGTTCGACCCGGTGTTCTTCGGCATCTCGCCCCGGGTGGCACCGGCCATCGACCCGCAGCACCGACTGCTGCTGGAAACCTCGTGGGAGGCGTTCGAGCGGGCCGGGATCGACCCGGCGACCGTGAAGGGCACCCCGGTCGGGGTGTTCGTCGGCTCCAACTACAACGACTACGGGCACCGGCTCCTCGGCACACCGAGCGAGTTCGAGGGACAGCTCGCCACCGGCAGCGCGTCGAGCGTGACCTCGGGCCGGGTGGCGTACACCTTCGGTCTCGAAGGGCCCGCCGTCACCGTGGACACCGCGTGCTCGTCGTCGCTGGTCGCCCTGCATCTGGCCGCCCAGTCCGTCCGATCCGGTGAATGCGCCATGGCGCTGGCCGGCGGCGTCACGGTGATGTCCACCCAGGACACGTTCATCGAGTTCAGCCGCCAGGGCGCGCTCTCGCCGGACGGGCGCTGCAAGGCGTTCTCCGCCGAGGCCGACGGGGCGGGCTGGGCCGAGGGCGTCGGCATGCTCCTGGTCGAGCGGCTGTCGGACGCACGACGCCACGGGCACCCGGTGCTCGCGGTGGTGCGGGGCAGCGCGGTCAACCAGGACGGCGCGTCGAACGGGCTGACCGCGCCCAACGGGCTCGCCCAGCAGCGGGTCATCCGGCAGGCACTGGCCAACGGAGGACTGAACACCGCCGACGTGGACCTGATGGAGGCGCACGGCACCGGCACCTCGCTGGGCGACCCCATCGAGGCGGACGCGCTCCTCGCGACCTACGGGCAGGGGAGGCCCGAGGACCGGCCGCTGTGGCTGGGATCGGTGAAGTCGAACATCGGCCACACCCAGGCCGCTTCTGGCGTGGCCGGAATCATCAAGACCGTCCTGGCCATGCGGCACGACACCATGCCGGGCACGCTGCACGTCGCCCGGCCCACACCGCACGTGGACTGGTCCTCGGGTGCCGTGCGGCTGCTGACCGAGGCCCGTGCCTGGCCGGAGGGCGACACACCGCGTCGGGCGGCGGTCTCCTCGTTCGGCGTCAGCGGCACCAACGTCCACATGATCATCGAGCAGGCTCCGGCGCCGGTTCCGGCTCAGCCGGAACTGCCCGCGCCGGTGTCCGGCGGGGCGAGTGGTACGGACAGCGCAGGACGGCTCCCGTTCACCCTGTCCGCCCGCAGCGCCGCCGCGCTCACCGCGCAGGTGGAGAACCTGCTCGGGGTGCTCGACAGCCGGCCGGACACCGACGTCGCGGCCATCGGCCGCGCGCTCGTGGCTCGCTCGCGCTTCGAGCACCGCCTGGTGACCTGGAGCAGTGACCGCGACGGGCTGCGCGAGCAGCTCAACGCCTGGATGGACGGGCGCACCGCGGCACCCGCGGCGGACGGCACCGCGAGCGGCGGCCGTACCGCGTTCCTGTTCTCCGGACAGGGCGCCCAGCGGCTCGGCATGGGCCGCGAGCTCTACGGCACGTTCCCGGTGTACGCCGATGCGTTCGACGAGGTCTGCGCCCACGTGGACCTGGAGCTGCCGAAGCCGCTGCGTGACATCGTGTTCGCGCCGGAAGGCAGCGCGGAGGCCGCGCTGCTCGACCGCACGGAGTACACCCAGCCGGCACTGTTCGCGGTCGAGGTCGCCCTCTTCCGGCTCTTCGCCTCGTGGGGTGTCACGCCCGACTACCTGATCGGGCACTCCATCGGTGAGCTGGCCGCCGCCCACCTCGCCGGAGTCTTCACCCTCCCCGACGCCTGCCGCCTGGTGGCGGCGCGCGGCCGGCTGATGGGCGAAGTGCCCGAGGGGGGCGCGATGGCCGCCCTGGCCGCCGCAGAGGAAGAGGTGATCCCGCTGCTCACGGGCCGGGAGGACCGGATCGGCGTGGCCGCGGTCAACGGCCCGGATGCCGTGGTGGTGTCCGGTGACACCGCCGAAGTCGACCGGGTGGCCGCGCACTTCGCGGAGATCGGTCGAAAGACTAGGCGTTTGCGGGTCAGCCATGCGTTTCACTCGCCGCATATGGATGTGATGCTGGAGCGCTTCTCCGAGATCGTCCGGGACATTCCGATGTCGCCGCCGACGATTCCGCTGGTGTCGGACGTGACGGGTGAGACCGCCACGGCCGCACAGCTGTGCACGCCCGAGTACTGGGTGGCGCAGCTGCGCGGGACCGTCCGGTTCGCCGACGGCGTCCGCTTCCTCGCGGACGCCGGAGTGACCCGGTTCCTGGAGATCGGCCCCGACGCCGTGCTGTCCGCGATGACCGCGGACAGCCGTGCCGAGGACGCCCCCGGTGTGGTCGTGCCCGCGCTGCGCCGTGGCCGGGACGAGACCGGGGCCGCACTCGGGGCGCTCGCCCAGCTGTACGTGCACGGCGGCAGCTGCGACTGGTCGGCGTTCCTGCCGGACACCGCACCGGCCGAGCTGCCCACCTACCCGTTCCAGCGGCAGCGCTACTGGCTGGACGCACGGCCCGCGGGCGACGTACGGGAGGCCGGGTTCGACACCGCGGACCATCCGCTGCTCGGCGCGGCGGTGCAACTCGCCGACGGCGACGGCGTCCTGTTCACGGCCCGGCTCTCGCACCGCCGCCACCCCTGGCTCGGCGACCATGTCATCGCCGGCCGGGCGGTACTGCCCGGCACGGCGTTCCTGGACCTCGCCGTCCGGGCCGGTGACCACGTCGGCTGCGGCGGCATCGGCGAACTGACCCTTCAGGAGCCGCTGGTGCTCCCCGGGAGCGGGGCGGTCCAGGTCCAGGTGCGGGTGGGCGCCGCCGACGACGACGGCATCCGGCCGATCGGCGTGTACTCGCGCCCCGACAGCGAAGGCGCCGACGGACGGTGGCAGCGGCACGCGGGCGGAACCCTGCTGCCCCAGGCCCTGCCCGCCGAGCCGCTCCCCGCGGCCTGGCCGCCCGCGGACGCCGACCCGGTCGACCTGACCGGCCTCTACCCCCGGCTGGCCGAGGCGGGCAGCGAGTACGGTCCGGTGTTCCAGGGTCTGCGCGCCGCCTGGCGGCGGGGATCCGAGATCTTCGCCGAGGTGTCCCTGCCCGACGGCACGGACGCGACCGGCTTCGGGCTCCACCCGGCGCTCCTGGACGCCGCCCTTCAGGCGGTGTCCCTGGGCACGCTCGGGGACGAGGGCCGCAGCGTGATGCCCTTCTCCTGGCAGAACGTCACCCTGCACAGCACGGGCGCGACGGCCTTGCGGGTGAGGCTCGCGGACACCGGTACGAGTACGGTGTCCGTCCAGGCCTGGGACACGGCCGGTTCCCCCGCCGTGTCCGCCGGCTCGCTGGCGTTCCGGCCGGTCGCCGGCGCCGAGCCGGGCCGCCCGCGCACCGAACTGCTGCTGCGCACGGAGTGGACACCCGTCCCGGTCCCGGCGGCGGACCCGCAGGGCCGCACCTGGGCGATCGTCGGGTACGACGCGTCGCCCGGTCCGACGGCCGCCCTCACCCGGGCCGTCGTACTCGACACCTACGCGGCACTGCCGGACCTGGCCCAGGCCGTCTCGGCGGGCACCGCCGTCCCCGACCGGGTCCTCGTCGCCGCACCGTCTTTCGACGGCGACCCGGCGGGCGCCGCCCACTCGGCCGCCCACTGGGCCCTGGAGCTGGTGCAGAGCTGGCTCGCGGACCAGCGGTTCACCGGATCCCGGCTGGTCTTCGTGACGCGGGGCGCCATCGCCGTCGACTCCGGCACGGAGCTGACCGACCTGCCCGTCGCCACGGTCCACGGACTGGTCCGCGCCGCGATCACCGAGCATCCGGGACGCTTCGCACTCCTGGACGTCGACGGCCACGACATGCCGGCCGCCGCGCTGGCAGCCGTGCTCACCGGCGACGAACCCCAGACGGTGCTGCGCGACGGCACCGCGCGCATGGCCCGCCTGGCCCGTGTCCGCGCCGGTCAGGAGCCCGCCCGGGAACCCGTCTGGAACCCCGCCGGAACGACACTGGTCACCGGTGCCACCGGCACGCTCGGCCGGCTGGTCGCACGGCATCTCGTCGCCGAGCACGGCGTACGGCAGCTGCTGCTGGTCAGCCGCAGCGGCCCCGACGCGGCGGGAGCGGCCGAACTGCGGGCCGAACTCACCGCGCTGGGAGCCGAGGTGACCTTGGCGGCCTGCGACGTGGCGGACCGTACGGCACTGCGCCGGCTGCTCGACGGCATCCCCGCCGCACACCCGCTCACCTCGGTCGTGCACGCGGCCGGTGTCGTGGACGACGGAGTGGTCACCGGGCTGACCCCGGAACGGGTCGACGGCGTGCTCGCGGCCAAGGTCGACGCCGCCGTCAACCTGCACGAGCTCACCGCGGACCTGGAGCTGAGCGCCTTCGTGCTGTTCTCCTCGGTGGCCTCGACGTTCGGCGGGGCGGGCCAGGCGGCCTACGCCGCCGGGAACGCCTTCCTGGACGCGCTCGCCGGCCACCGCCGGGCCCGCGCACTGCCCGCCGTGTCCCTGTGCTGGGGGCCGTGGGCCGAGGCCAGCGCCATGACGGGCAAGCTCGGGGCCGCGGACCACGCACGATTCGCCCGGGGCGGCATGGCATCGCTGTCCTCGGCCGAGGGACTGAGCCTGCTCGACGCCGCCCGCGGCATCGACGAGGCGGTCCTGGTGCCCGTACGACTGGCCCTCGCCCCGCTCGACGACATGGACCCGGACCAAGTGCTGCCTCTGCTGCGCGGCCTGGTGCGGGGCAAGGCACGGCCGGCCGCCGCGCAGGCGGGCAGGCCGGCCGCCGCAGCCGCCCCGGAGGACCGCTTCGCGGGAATGTCCGGGCCCGGACGCGGACGCGCCCTGCTGGACCTGGTCCGTGACGAGGCGGCCGTGGTCCTCGCGTACTCGGCCTCCGAACGCGTCGACGTGGAGCGCGGATTCCTCGAAATGGGCTTCGACTCCCTCAGCGCCGTGGAACTGCGCAACCGGCTCGGCAAGGCGACCGGCCTCACCCTGCCGGCGACCCTGCTCTTCGACTACCCGACGCCTGCCGGGCTCGCCGCGCACCTCGACGAGGTCTTCCCGTCGGACAGCGAACTCGTACTGGCCCCGCTCCTGGTGGAGCTGGAGAAGCTGGGCGCCAACCTGCCCGACACGACCGCCGACGACGAGCTGCGCGGCCGGGTCGAGAACCGGCTGCGGGACCTGCTGGCCAGGGTGACGGGTCCGGCGGCCGCTCCGACGGCGCCGGACCCGGCGATCGACGACCTCGACGGGGCCTCCGACGACGAGATCTTCCGGTTCCTCGACGGGCTGGAGCCGTGAGCGTGCGAATGGGGGAGCAGGACGTGCATCAGGCCAGCTGGTCCGGACGAGGGGGAGACCGATGAGTCCCATGAACGAGGAGCGGCTGCGCGAATACCTGAAGAGGGCCACCGCCGATCTGCAGCGCACCCGTCAGAAACTCGCCGAGCACCAGGAGAAGAGCTCGGAGCCGATCGCGATCGTCGGCATGAGCTGCCGGCTGCCCGGCGGGGTCACCTCGCCCGAGCAGCTGTGGCAGCTCGTCGCCGACGGCACCGACGCCGTCTCGGAGTTCCCGGACGACCGGGGCTGGGACCTGCGCTCGCTCTACGACCCGGACCCCGACCAGCCGGGCACCTGCTACTCGACACAGGGCGGCTTCCTGCACGACGCCACCCGGTTCGACGCCGAACTCTTCGGCCTGAGCCCCCGCGAGGCACTGGCCACCGACCCGCAGCAGCGACTCCTCCTCGAAGCCTCCTGGGAGGCGCTGGAACACAGCGGGATCAGCCCGACGTCGCTGCGCGGCAGCCGTACGGGCGTGTACGTCGGCGTGATGTACAACGACTACGGATCCAGGGTGCGGCAGCCGCCGCGCGGCCTGGAGGGCTACATAGGCAACGGCAGCTCCCCGAGCATCGCCTCCGGCCGCATCGCCTACACCCTCGGCCTCGAAGGGCCCGCGGTCACGCTGGACACGGCGTGCTCCTCCTCGCTGGTCGCCCTGCACCTGGCCTGCCAGTCCCTCCGGTCGGGGGAGTGCACCCTGGCTCTGGCCGGCGGTGTGACGGTCATGTCCACACCGGTCACCTTCGTGCAGTTCAGCCGGCACCGGGGCCTGGCGCCCGACGGACGCTGCAAGTCCTTCGCCGACGACGCCGACGGGACGGGCTGGTCCGAGGGCGTCGGCCTGCTCACCCTGGAACGCCTGTCGGAGGCCCGCCGCAACGGCCACCGCGTGCTGGCCGTGATCCGCGGCAGCGCCATCAACCAGGACGGCGCCAGCAGCGGCCTCACCGCTCCCAACGGCCCCTCCCAGCAGCGCGTCATCCGCCAGGCCCTGTCCAACGCCGGCCTCACCCCGGCCGACGTGGACGCCGTCGAGGCGCACGGCACCGGTACCCGGCTCGGCGACCCGATCGAGGCGCAGGCGCTGCTCGCCACCTACGGCAAGGACCGCCCGGCGGGCCGGCCGCTGTGGCTCGGATCGCTCAAGTCGAACCTCGGCCACACCCAGGCCGCCGCCGGCGTCGCCGGTGTGATCAAGATGGTGCAGGCGATACGGCACGGCAGCCTGCCGAAGACCCTCCACGTGACCGAGCCCTCCCAGCACGTCGACTGGTCCGCCGGTGACGTGCAACTGCTCACCGAGGCCCGGCCGTGGCCCGAACCCGACCGCCCCCGCCGGGCCGGCGTCTCGGCGTTCGGCGTCAGCGGCACCAACGCCCACCTGATCGTCGAACAGGCCCCGCAGGAGGAGCCCGCCGCCGCGACGCAGGACGGTCCGCCCGCAGGCCCCGCGCCGCGCATCCTCCCCGTGATCCCCTGGGTGGTCTCCGCGAAGACCCCCGAAGGCCTCGCCGCCCAGGCCCGCAGGCTGCTCCCCGGCACCGCCGGGCACGCCCCCCAGGACATCGGCCACGCACTGGCCGTCACCCGGGCGCCCCTGGAGCGGCGCGCGGTGGCGGTGGGCACCGGCCCGCAGGAACTGCTGGCCGCGCTCACCGCCATCGCGGACGGCGAGAGCACCGGACCCGGTGTGGTCACGGGACAGCCCCTCGGCGGCCCGGTCGCCTTCATGTTCAGCGGCCAGGGCTCCCAGCGGACCGGGACGGGCCGCGAGCTGTACGCCGCCTACCCCGTGTTCGCACGGACACTGGACGAGATCTGCGCGCACTTCGACATCGGTTCCGGCACCCCGCTGAAGACCGTCATGTTCGAGGACACCGGCCTGCTGGACCGGACCGAGTACACCCAGCCCGCCCTGTTCGCCCTCGAAGTGGCCCTGTTCCGGCTGCTGGAGTCCTGGGGTGTGCGGCCCGACCACCTCATCGGCCACTCCATCGGGGAACTCGCCGCCGCCCACGCCGCGGACGCGCTGTCCCTGCCGGACGCCTGCCGGCTCGTCGCCGCCCGTGCCCGGCTGATGCAGGCCCTGCCGGCCGGCGGCGCCATGCTCGCCCTGCGCGCCACCGAGGCCGAGGTCACCGGGCTGCTCGGGGACCGCGTCTCGATCGCCGCGATCAACGCCGCCGACTCCGTGGTCCTGTCCGGCGACGAGGACGAAGTGCTCCGCGTCGCCGCCGGGTTCCCCGGCCGCGACACCCGCCGCCTCACCGTCAGCCACGCCTTCCACTCCCACCGCATGGACGGGATGCTGGCGGAGTTCCGCGCGGTCGCCGAGACCGTCGAGTACCGCAGGCCGGCCGTCCCGGTCGTGTCCAACCTGACCGGGCGTCCCGTCGAGGAGTTCACCGCCGAGCACTGGGTGCGGCACGTACGCGAGGCGGTCCGCTTCGCCGACGGCATCGACCGGCTGCGCGCCCTGGGCACCGAACGGTTCGTCGAACTCGGCCCCGACGGACCGCTGTGCGCGGCCGTCGCCGGCGGCCGGCCCGGCCCCGGCCTCGTGCGGCCGCTGCTGCGCGGCGCCCGGCCCGAACCCGAGACCCTCACCGAGACCCTGGCCATGCTCTGGGCCTGCGGCGGCCACGTCGACTGGTCCGCCTTCTACGAGGGCACCGGCGCCCGCCGCCCCGAGCTGCCCACCTTCGCCTTCCAGCACCGGCGCTTCTGGCTGGAGGCGCCCTTCCCGCACCGCGACACGACGACCGGTCACCCCGTCCTCGGGGCCGGAGTCGAACGCGCCGACGCGGACGGCTTCGTCTTCGACGGCGAACTGTCCGTCGCCACGCACCCCTGGCTGGCCGACCACCGCGTGGCCGGTCACATCCTGGTGCCCGGCACCGCCTTCCTCGAACTCGCGCTGTCGGCCGGCACCCGGATCGGCTGCCCCCGCGTCGACGAACTCGTCCTGGCCGAACCACTGGTGCTGGAACCCGCCGACCGCGTCACCCTGCAACTGGTGATCGGTGCCGCGGACCCCGCCGGCCGGCGCGCCGTCACCGGCTACGCCAGGCCGGAGACGGACACCCCCGGCCGGCCGTGGACCCGCCACTTCACCGGCACCCTGACCCCGGCACCCGGCCCCGCGGACATCGGAGCCGGGCCCGCCGACTGGCCGCCGCCGGGCGCGACCCCCCTGGAGACCGGGCACCTCTACGACGAACTGGCCTCGGCCGGACTGGAGTACGGTCCGCTGCTGCGCGGACTGCGCGCCGCCTGGCGGCTCGGCGACGAGATCCACGCCGAGGTCGAGCTGCCCGAGTCCCGGCACATCGAGGCCGAACGGTTCGAACTGCACCCGGCCCTCCTCGACGCCGCCCTGCACGCCTCCGCGCTCGGCGCCGACACCTCCGCCGCCGCGGTCCCCTTCACCTGGACCGGCGTCAGCGTGCACACCCCGGGCGCCACCGCACTGCGCGTCACCCTCAGCCCGTCCGGGCAGCGCTCGCTGAGGGTGACCGCGACCGACGCCGCCGGGACGCCCGTCGTGTCCGTCGAATCGCTGCTGGTACGCCCGCTGCCCGGGGAACGGCTGCGCGCACTGCCGCGCCACCGCGACACCCTGTACCGCGTCGAGTGGCCGGAGGTCCCCGCCGGACCCGCCCCGGCCGGTGAACCGCCCGAGGTGATGGACCTGCCGGGCGGCCCCGCGCTGCCGGACGACCCGCACGAGGCGCTGCGCGAGGCCCTGCACCGCACCCTCGCGATCCTGCAGGACCGGCTCGGCGGACCCGAGCCCGTGGACGGGACCCCGCTCGTACTGCGCACCCGCGCCGCCGCCCGGCTGCCCGGCGAGAGCGCGCAGGCCGACCCGGTCGCCGCCGCCGTCCAGGCCCTGGTGCGCTCGGCGCAGTCGGAGAACCCGGACCGGTTCGTCCTCGTGGACGTCACCGACGACGGCCCGCAGATCCCGGTGGCGGCACTCCCGTACGACGAGCCGTCGCTGCTGTGGCGCGACGGCCGCTGGTACGCGCCCCGCCTCGCCCGGCCGGAGCCCCGCACCGAAGAGCCGGCGTCCCCCTTCGGGGCCGACGGAACGGTCCTGGTCACGGGAGCCACCGGCCGGCTCGGCCGCGCCCTGTGCCGGCACCTCGTCGAGCAGCACGGCGTCCGGCACCTGCTGCTGACCAGCAGGTCGGGGCCGGACTCCCCGGACGCCGACGAGCTGACCTCGCTGGACGCCGAGGTGCGGCTCGCGGCCTGCGACGTCTCGGACCGGGACGCCCTGGCGGCACTGCTCGACACGGTGCCCGCCGCGCACCCGCTGACCGCCGTCATCCACCTGGCGGGCATCCTCGACGACGGCATCATCCAGTCGCTGACCCCCGGGCGCATCGACGCCGTACTCGCCCCGAAGGTCTCCGGGGCGCTCAACCTCCACGAGCTGACCCAGGACCTGCCCCTGACCGCGTTCATCCTGTTCGCCTCGGCCGCCGGCACCTTCGGCGGCCCCGGCCAGGGCAACTACTCCGCCGCCAACGCCTACCTCGACGCCCTCGCGGAGAACCGCCGCCGGCAGGGGCTGCCCGGCCTCTCCCTGGCCTGGGGCCTGTGGGAGGGCCAGGACGGCATGGTCGGCGGCCTCAGCGACGTCGACCTGCAGCGCGCCGCCAGCATCGGTGTCCTCAGCCTGGGCGGCCCCGAAGGACTCGCCCTGTTCGACACGGCCCTCGGCAGCCCCGAGGGCAACCTGGTGCCCGCCGCCTTCGACTTCCCCGTCCTGCGCGGGCAGGACGGCAAGCAGGCCATGCACGCCCTGCTGCGCGGCCTGGTACGCCACCAGAGGCCCGCGACGGCCCCGGCGGCCCGGCCGGTCCGCACGATCGACCTGGTCCGCAGCCGGGTCGCCGCCGTACTGCGGCACTCCTCGACGAGCGCCGTCGACCCCGACAAGTCGTTCTCCGAGCTCGGCTTCGACTCGCTGATGGCCGTCGAACTGCGCAACACGCTCAGCGAGCAGACCGGCCTCAGACTGCCCGCGTCCGTCATCTTCGACCAGCCCACCCCGGCCGCGCTGGCCGGCCACCTGGAGTCGATGACGGCGGGCCCGACGGCCGCGCCCGCCCCCGGCGCCACCCCCGTCACGGCGGCCGGCGCCCCCGACGACGAGCCGATCGCGATCGTGTCCATGGCCTGCCGGCTGCCCGGCGGGGTCGAGACACCCGAACAGCTGTGGGAGCTGGTGCTGCGCGGCGACGACGCTGTCGTACCGATGCCGGAGGACCGGGGCTGGGACCTCGGCGCGCTCCTCGACCCGGACGCCGACCGGCCCGGCACCAGCTACGCCTCCGAGGGCGGATTCCTCGTCGGAGCCGACCGGTTCGACCCCACCCCGTTCGGGATCTCGCCCCGCGAAGCCCTCGCCATGGACCCCCAGCAGCGCCTGCTGCTCGAATCGTCCTGGGAGCTCTTCGAACGGGCCGGGCTCCCCGCGCGCTCCCTGCGGGGCAGCAGCACCGGCGTGTTCATCGGCCTGATGTACACCGACTACTCGGCCCTGCTGCACGGCCGCGCCCACGATCTGGAGGGCCACCTCGGCACCGGCACCGCGGGCAGCGTCGCCTCCGGCCGGCTCGCCTACACCTACGGACTGGAGGGCCCGGCCGTCACCGTCGACACCGCCTGCTCCTCCTCACTGGTCTCCGTGCACATGGCGGTCGCCGCACTCCGCTCCGGCGAGTGCTCGCTCGCCCTGGCCGGCGGCACCACCGTGATGTCGACGCCCACCGTGTTCCAGGAGTTCAGCCGCCAGCGCGGACTCGCCACCGACGGCCGCTGCAAGCCGTTCGCGCAGGGCGCCGACGGCACCGGCTGGGGCGAGGGCGCCGGACTGCTGCTCCTGGAGCGGCTCTCCGACGCCCGCCGCAACGGGCACACCGTCCTCGGTGTCGTACGCGGCTCGGCCGTCAACCAGGACGGCGCCTCCAACGGGCTCACCGCCCCCAACGGCCCCTCCCAGCAGCGCGTCATCCGCCAGGCGCTCGCCAACGCCCGGCTGGACGCCGCGGACATCGACACCGTCGAGGCGCACGGCACCGGCACCCCGCTCGGCGACCCGATCGAGGCGCAGGCGCTGCTCGCCACCTACGGCCAGGAACGGGCGGACGACACCCCGCTGCTGGTCGGCGCCCTCAAGTCGAACCTCGGGCACACCCAGGCCGCCGCCGGTGTCGCCGGGATCATCAAGACCGTGCTGGCGATGCGGCACGGCGTACTGCCCAGGATCGTGCACCTGGACGAGCCCTCGTCCAGGGTCGACTGGGAGTCCGGCGCCGTACGGCTGCTCGACCGCAACCAGGACTGGCCCGACACCGGACGGCCGCGCCGCGCCGCGGTCTCCTCGTTCGGCATCAGCGGCACCAACGCCCACGTCATCCTCGAACAGGCACCTGCCGAGCCCGCGTCGGCCGCCCGTCCGGACCCGGACCGCACGCCGCCCGCCGCCGTCGCCTGGACCCTGTCCGCACCGAGCGAACCGGCCCTGCGCGCCCAGGCGGACAGCCTGCTGCCGGCCCTCCAGGACACCGCACCCGTGGACGTGGGCCTGACCCTGGCCACGGTCCGGTCGGCCTTCGAACACCGCGCGGTGATCGTCGGCGCCGACCGGGGCGAACTCCTCGACGGACTGCGCGCCCTGGCCGCGGGCGAACCCAGCGCGCACGTCGTCGAGGGCGTCGCCCGTCCGCTGAGCCGCCCGGTGTTCGTCTTCCCCGGCCAGGGCTCCCAGTGGGCCGGCATGGCCGCCGAACTGATCGACACCTCACCCCGGTTCGCCCGCAGCATCGCCCGCTGTGAGGCCGCGCTGGCCGAGTTCGTCGACTGGCGGCTCACCGACGTGCTGCGCGGCGCACCGGGCGCCCCCGGCCTCGACAGCGACGACGTCGTGCAGCCCGCGACGTTCGCCGTCACCGTGTCACTGGCCGAACTGTGGCGCTCCTGCGGCGTCGAACCGGCCGCGGTCGTCGGCCACTCCCAGGGCGAGATCGCCGCCGCCTGCTTCGCCGGAGCGCTGACCCTGCGCGACGCCGCCCGCGTCGTATGCCTGCGCGGCCGCGAGGTCACCGCACTCGCCGGGCTCGGCGGCCTGCTCTCGGTGGCCGCCCCGCAGGCCCTGGTCGAGGAACTGCTGCGGGCGTACGAGGGCCGGCTGCACATCGGCGCGGTCAACAGCCCGCGCGCGGTGATCGTCTCCGGTGACGCGGACGCGCTGCGGGAGTTCGCCGCCGCCTGCACGGACCAGTCCATCCGCACCAGGACCGTCCCGATCAACTACGCCTCCCACTCCCCGCACGCGGACGCCGTCGAGGACCGGCTCGCGGAGGTCCTCGCGCCGGTCACGTCATCGGCGCCCGACGTGCCGTTCTTCTCCACCGTGACCGCCGACTGGGCCGACGGCCCGGTGTTCGACGGCTCGTACTGGTTCCAGAACCTGCGTCGGCCGGTGCGCTTCGCGGACTCCGTCCGGGCGCTCGCCGAGGAGGGCTACGGACCGCTGATCGAGGTCAGCGCCCACCCCGTGCTGACCGCCGCCGTCGAGGAGACCCTCGCGGACCGCGACGACGTGGCCGCCCTCGGCTCGCTGCGCCGCTTCGACGGCGGACTGGCCCGCTTCCTGCGGTCCGTCGGCGAGGCCCATACGGCGGGCGCGGCCGTCGACTGGACCCGGGTCTTCGAGGACACCGGCGCCCGGCGCATCGACCTGCCCCCGTACGCCTTCCAACGGCGCCGCTTCTGGCCGGAGTTCGAGGAGATCGTGGCAACGGTCGCGGATCCGGCCGAGGCCGAGTTCTGGCGGGCCGTGAGCGACCAGGACCTCGACGCACTCACCGAGCACACCGGCATGGCACGCTGCGAACTGGCACCCGTGCTGCCCGCCCTGTCCCGCTGGCACACCGGACGCCGGCTCCGTACCACGCTGGACGACTGGCGCTACCGCACCCAGTGGGAGCCGGTGGCGGCGGGCCCGGACGCGCCGCTGTCCGGGAGCTGGCTGCTGCTGCGGCCCGCCGGAGCCCACGACCGCCTCGTGGACGCCACCGCCCGCGCACTGCGGCAGGCGGGCGCCGACGTCATCGACGTACCGGTGGACACCACCGGAAACGGCACCGCCGGAAGCGATACTGCCGGGGGCCGGAGCTCCTCGCTGGCCGAGCGGATCACGGCAGCCCTCGACGGCCGGCGCCCCGCCGGAGTGCTCTGCCTCACCGGCCTCGACGAGACCCCGCACCCCGACCACCCCGCGATGACCACCGGGCTCACCGCCGTCCTCGCCACGGTCCGGGCACTGACCGCGCTGGACCTGGACGCCCCGCTCTGGCTGGGCACCACGGGCGCGGTCGGCACCGGCCCCGCCGACCCGCCGCGCCACCCGGCACAGGCACTGGTGTGGGGCACGGGCGTGGTCATCGGCCTCGACCTGCCCCGCCGCTGGGGCGGACTGCTCGACCTGCCGGAGGAACTGGACGCCGACAGCGCCCGCCACCTGTGCGCCGTCCTCGGCGGCACCACCGGCGAGGAACAGCTGGTGATCGCCCCGTCCGGGATACTCGCCCGCCGGCTGGTCCGCGCGCCCGCCGACGGCGCGGCGACGCCCTGGCAGCCGCGCGAGACCGTGGTGATCACCGGCGGCACCGGAGCCCTCGGCAGCCGCCTGGCCCGCTGGGCCGCGCGCTCGGGCGCGGACCGGGTCGTCCTGGTCAGCCGGCGCGGAGAGGCCGCGGACGGCATGCCGGAACTCATCGACGAACTCGTCGACCTGGGTGCCGACGTCGTCATCGCCGCCTGCGACCTGGCCGACCGGGCCGCCCTCGGCGACCTGTTCGCCAAGATCGGCACCGACGGTCCGCCGATCCGCGCGGTCCTGCACGTCGCCGGCACCAGCGGACGCGAGGTGCCCGCAGAGGAGCTGACCCCCGCCGAACTGGCCGCCGTACTGGGCCCCAAGGTGACCGGCACCCGCAACCTCGCCGCCCTCACCGAGGACCTCGACCTCGACGCCTTCGTCCTGTTCTCCTCCGGCGCCGGCACCTGGGGCAACTCCGGCCGGATCGGCTACGCGGCCGCCAACGCCCACCTCGACGCGTTCGCTGCCGAACGACGGGCGGCCGGACTGCCGTTCCTGTCCCTCGCCTGGGGCGCCTGGGACGGCGGAGGCATGGTGGACACCGACACCGCAGCCCATCTGCACCGGCTCGGCAACCGGCAGATGGACCCCGACCTGGCCGTCGCCGCCCTCGCCGACGCCGTCGGCCGCCAGGACCACAACCTGGTCATCGCGGACATCGACTGGCAGGCCTTCGCCCCCGCATACAGCGCCGCCCGCTCCAGGCCGCTGATCCTCGGCGTGCCGGAGGCACGACAGGCACTCACCGGGTCCGAGACACCCGCCGCCGAGAGCGACGCCGTGACCGGACTCGTCCGCGAACTGTCCGCACTCGACGACACCGAGCGGCAACGGCTGCTGCTCGACCGGATCCGCCGTGAGGCGGCGGTGGCGCTCGGACACGAATCGGCCTCCGAGCTGCTGTCCGACCGGTCCTTCCGGGACCTGGGCTTCGACTCCCTGACCGTGGTGACCCTGCGCAACCGGCTGTCCGCGCTCACCGGTCTGCAGCTCCCGACCACCCTGGTCTTCGACCACCCCACCTTCCCGGACCTCACCCGCTACCTGACGACCCGCCTGTTCGGCGCCGACAGCGAGGCCGCCGCGCAGAGCCCCGAGGAGGAGGCCACCTGGTCGGCCCTGCGCGCCATCCCGCTGAGCCGGCTGCGCGAGACCGGGCTGCTCGACGCCCTGCTGGAACTGGCCGCCGCCCCGCAGCAGGCCGACGCCCCGGACGCGGACACCGCGGCCGACACCGCGGAGCGCATCGACGACATGAACGTGGCCGACCTCGTCGAGCTGGCACTCGGCACCGACACCCATGTACAGGAAAGCTGACATGACCGCACCTTCGGACAAGATCGTCGATGCCCTGCGCGCCGCGCTGCGCACCAACGAGCAGCTCAAGCAGCGCAACGAGCGCCTGGAGCAGGTCGCGCGCGAGCCGATCGCGATCGTGGGCATGGGCTGCCGGCTGCCCGGCGGAGCCAACAGCCCCGAGCGGCTGTGGCAGCTGCTCGCCGCGGGCGAGGACGCCATCTCGCAGTTTCCCGACCGGCCCGGCTGGGAGCTCGAGTCCCTCGTCGACCCGGACCCGGACCGGCGCGGCACCACGTACGTCAGCGAGGGCGGGTTCCTCCACGACGCCGACCGGTTCGACGCGGGTTTCTTCGGCATCTCGCCGCGCGAGGCCCTGGCGATGGACCCGCAGCAGCGGCTCCTCCTGGAGGTCGCCTGGGAGACCCTGGAGAACGCCCGGATATCCCCGGCCTCGCTGCGCGGCACATCGACCGGCGTCTTCGCCGGGGCCACCGGCCAGGACTACGGACCGCTCGTCCACCAGAGCGGCGTCGACACCGAGGGCTACCTCGCCACCGGCACCGCCACCAGCGTCGCCTCCGGCCGCATCGCCTACGTCCTGGGTCTCGAAGGACCGGCGGTGACCGTGGACACCGCCTGCTCCACCTCCCTGGTGGCGCTCCACCTGGCCGTGCAGTCCCTGCGTTCCGGCGAATGCTCGCTGGCCCTCGCCGGCGGCGCGCAGCTGATGACGAGCCCCTCGACGTTCCGCGAGTTCAGCCGCCAGCGCGGCCTCGCCCCCGACGGCCGGTGCAAGCCGTTCTCGGACGACGCCGACGGCACGGCCTGGAGCGAGGGTGTCGGCCTCCTCCTGGTGGAGCGGCTGTCGGACGCGCGCCGCAACGGCCACCGCGTCCTGGCCGTCGTCCGGGGCACCGCTGTCAACCAGGACGGTGCGTCGAACGGCCTCACCGCGCCGAGCGGCCCGTCGCAGCAGCGGGTGATCCGGCAGGCGCTGGCCAACGCGCGGCTGGCCTCCTCGGACGTGGATGTGGTCGAGGCGCACGGTACGGGTACCTCGCTGGGTGACCCGATCGAGGCGCAGGCGGTGCTCGCCACGTACGGTCAGGACCGGCCGGACGACGCTCCGTTGTGGCTGGGCTCGATCAAGTCGAACATCGGCCATGCGCAGGGTGCGGCCGGTGTGGCTGGTGTGATCAAGATGGTGCAGGCGATGCGGCACGGGTTGATGCCGAAGTCGCTGCATCTGGGTACGCCGTCGTCGCATGTGGACTGGTCGGCGGGTGCGGTGGAGCTGCTGGCGGAGGCGCGGGAGTGGCCGCGTGGTGAGCGGCCGAGGCGCGCGGCTGTGTCGGCGTTCGGGATGAGTGGGACGAACGCCCACGTGATCCTGGAAGAGGTGCCGGAGGAGGCGGGGGCGGAGGTCGGGGACGCGGTTTCCGGGACGCCTTCGGTGGTGCCGTGGATTCTGTCGGGGCGGAGTGCTGCCGCGCTGCGGGGTCAGGCCGAGGCGCTGCGTCCGCTGGCGGACGGCACTGATCCGGTGGGTGTCGGGTGGTCGTTGGTGTCGTCCCGGGCGCGGTTCGAGCATCGGGCGGTTGTGGTGGGGGAGCCGGTGTCCGCTCTGGCTGCGTTGGCTGTGGGTGAGCCTTCGGGTCGGGTGGTGTCCGGGGTGGTGGGTCCGGTGGGTCGGACGGTGTTTGTGTTCCCTGGTCAGGGGGCGCAGTGGGCGGGTATGGCGGTCGAGCTGGCGGAGTCGTCGCCGGTGTTCGCGGCGCGGCTGGCTGAGTGTGAGTCGGCGTTGTCCGCTTATGTGGACTGGTCGTTGACGGAGGTATTGAACGGGGTGCCGGGTGCTGCGTCGTTGGATGCGGTGGATGTGGTGCAGCCGGTGTCGTTTGCGGTGATGGTGTCGTTGGCGGCGTTGTGGCGGTCGTTCGGTGTGGTGCCGGCTGCGGTGGTGGGGCATTCGCAGGGTGAGATTGCTGCGGCGTGTGTGGCGGGGGTGTTGTCGTTGGAGGATGCGGCGCGGGTGGTGTGCTTGCGGAGTCGGGCGATTGCTGCGGTGGCGGGTGCGGGCGGTATGGCGTCGGTCGCGGCGTCGGTGGAGCGGGTGGAGGAGTTGCTCGGGGCTTGGGCGGGCCGGGTGTCGGTGGCTGCGGTGAATGGTCCGTCGCAGGTGGTGGTCTCGGGTGAGGCCGTGGCTCTGGATGAGCTGGTTGCCGAGTGCAAGGGGCTGGGGTTGCGGGCGCGGCGGATCGCGGTGGATTACGCCTCGCATTCCGCAGCGATGGATGTGCTGGAGGCGGATCTGGCGGTCGAGCTGGCCGGGATCAGTCCGCGTGCGGGTGACATCCCGTTGCTGTCGACGGTGACCGGTGAGTTCGTGGACGGTTCCGGGATGGATGGCGGGTACTGGTTCACGAACCTGCGCTCGCGGGTCCGGTTCTCCGAGGCGATCGAGAAGCTGAGCGGAGAGGGTTACGGCGTCTTCGTCGAGGCATCCTCGCATCCGGTGCTGACGGCTGCGGTCCAGGAGATCGCGGACGAGAGTGTGGTCACCGGTTCGCTGCGGCGCGATGACGGGGGCCTGGACCGTTTCCTGGCCGGGGTGGCAGAGCTGTGGGTGCGCGGCGTGGACGTCGACTGGTCGGCCGCCTTCCCCGACGGCGCCCGGCCCGCGACCGTGGACCTGCCCACGTACGCCTTCCAGCGCGGGCACTACTGGCCGGAGTTCGAGACCGAAGCTGTGGTGTCCGGCGATGAGGGCACTGCTGCCGATCGTGCGTTCTGGGCGGCGGTGGAGCATGCCGATGTGGACGCGCTGGCCGGGACGCTGGGTGCGGAGGCGGCTCTCATCGATCCGTTGCTGCCCGCGCTGACCGACTGGCGACGCAAGCAGCGGGAACAGGACACCACCGACTCCTGGCGCTACGAAGTGAAATGGCGCCCCAGGAGCAGCAGCGCCGGGCAGCCCGAGCTGACGGGGGCATGGCTGGTCGTCCTGCCGGAGAGCGAGGCGGAAACCGAGCACACCGGCGCGGTCCTCGACGCCCTGCGCACGCACGGCGCCGACGTACACACCCTGGTACTGGCCGATGGTACGGCCGAGCGGCAGGCGATCACGGAGCGGCTGCGGGAACTCGTACCGCAGCCGGTCGGGGTGCTGTCCCTCGCCGCGCTCGACGAGCGCCCGCATCCCGGAGAGCCCGCCGTACCTGCCGGGCTGGCGGCCACCGTCGCGCTGGTGCAGGCACTCGGTGACGCGGACCTCGCCGCGCCGGTGTGGCTCGCCACGCGGGGCGCGGTCGGCATCGGGCCGTCTGACCCGCCGCGCAGCGTGCCGCAGGCAGCGGCCTGGGGGCTGGGCCGGGTCGTCGGGCTGGAACACCCGGACCGCTGGGGCGGGCTGATCGACCTGCCCGAACTCCTCGACGCCCGTGGCGCGGAGCGCCTCGCCACCGCACTGGCCGACGGCGCAGAGGACCAGATGGCGCTGCGCGCGTCCGGCTCCTTCGTGCGACGTCTGGTGCACGCCGGGCCCGGCGGGGCACGGGGCCGCCGCTGGCAGCCGCACGGCACCGCACTGGTCACCGGTGGTACCGGCGGGATCGGTGCGGAACTCGCCCGGTGGCTCGCCGCGGAGGGCATCGACCACCTGATCCTGACCAGCCGGCGCGGGGCCGAGGCGCCCGGAGTGCCGGAACTGCGGGACGAGCTGACCGCGCAGGGCGTGGGCGTCACCGTCGCCGCCTGCGACGTCGCGGACCGGGCCGCGCTGGCCGGGGTGCTCGACCTGGTACCGGAGGAGCACCCGCTGACGGCGGTCGTGCACGCGGCGGGCGTCGGTGAGTTCGCGCCGCTTGCCGAGCACAGCCTCGCGGACCTCGCGGACGTCCTGGCAGCGAAGACGCTGGGCGCCACCCACCTCGACGAACTGCTGGGCGACCGGCCGCTGGACGCGTTCGTGCTGTTCTCCTCCAGCGCCGGTGTCTGGGGCAGCGGCGGCCAGTCGGTCTACGCGGCGGCCAACGCCCACCTCGACGCGCTGGCACACCACCGGCGCTCGCGCGGCCGGGTCGCCACCTCGGTCGCCTGGGGCGCCTGGGGCGGCGCCGGTATGGCGGCCGACGCGTCCATGGCACGCCACCTGGGCGCCCGGGGCATCCGCGCGATGCCGCCCGCCTCCGCCCTCGTCGCACTGCGTGCCGCGGTCGAGCGCGAGGAGACCGTCGCGGTCGTGGCCGACATGGACTGGGAGCGGTTCGCCCCGGCCTTCACCGCGGCCCGCCCCCGCCCGCTGCTCGACGAACTCCCCGACGTCAGGAAGGCCGCGGAAGCGGGCCGGCCGGACACCGGACACGACGGTGCCGACGACGCGCTGCGCCGCCGGCTGGCCGGCCTGACCCCGGCCGAGCAGCAGCGGGAACTGCTGGAACTCGTACGCGCCCACGCCGCCGCGGTGCTCGGCCACGCCGACGGCTCCGCCATCGAGCAGACGCGCGCCTTCCGCGAGCTGGGCTTCGACTCGCTCACCGCCCTGGAGCTGCGCAACCGGCTGTCCGCCGCGACCGGACTGCGGCTGCCCGCCACCCTGGTCTTCGACCACGCCCAGCCCCGGCTTCTTGCCGCCTTCCTCCACACGGAGCTGGGCGGTGAAGGGAGCGCCGCGGACGACACGGTGGCACCGGCCGTCGCCCACGCGGCCGACGAGCCGATCGCCATCGTCGGCATGGGCTGCCGCTACCCGGGCGACATCCGCTCGCCGGAGGACTTCTGGAAACTGCTCGCCGACGGCACCGACGCGCTGTCACCGCTACCGTCCGACCGAGGCTGGCCGTCCGCCGTGGGAGGGGTCCGCGAGGGCGGATTCGTCCACGACGCGATCGACTTCGACGCGGCCTTCTTCGGCATGAGCCCGCGCGAGGCGCTGGCCACCGATCCGCAGCAGCGGCTGCTGCTCGAAACGGCCTGGAAGGCCTTCGAACACGCGGGCATCGACCCGTCGTCCGTGCGCGGCAGCCGCACGGGCGTCTTCATCGGCTGCAACAGCATGGGGTACGGCAGCGGGCTGGAGTCCGTCCCCGAGGAGGTCCAGGGCCACCTTCTCATCGGCAACGCCAACAGCGTCGTCTCGGGCCGGGTCGCCTACACCCTCGGGCTCGAAGGCCCGGCGGTCACCCTCGACACGGCCTGCTCGTCCTCACTCGTCGCGCTGCACTGGGCCGCCCAGTCCCTGCGCTCCGGCGAATCCACCATGGCGCTCGCCGGTGGTGTGGCCGTGCTGGTCACGCCGGACAGCTTCACCGAGTTCAGCCGCCAGGGAGGCCTCGCCTCCGACGGCCGGTGCAAGGCGTTCTCCGACGAGGCCGACGGCACCGGTTGGGGCGAGGGCGCCGGTGTCCTCGTCCTGGAACGGCTGTCGGACGCACGGCGCAACGGCCACCGGGTGCTGGCCGTGGTGCGCGGCACCGCCACCAACCAGGACGGCGCGTCGAACGGCCTCAGCGCTCCCAGCGGCCCCGCCCAGCAGCGAGTGATCCGGGAGGCACTCGCCCACGCCGGACTGTCGTCGGCAGACGTGGACGCGGTCGAGGCGCACGGCACGGGCACCCGGCTGGGTGACCCGATCGAGGCGCATGCGCTGCTGGCCACCTACGGTCAGGACCGGCCCGCCGACCAGCCGCTGTGGCTGGGCTCGGTGAAGTCGAACCTGGGTCACACACAGGCCGCGGCGGGTGTCGCCGGTCTGATCAAGATGGTGCTGGCGATGCGGCACGGCGAACTGCCCAGGACGCTGTACGCCGACGCCCCGTCCTCGCACGTGGACTGGTCGGCGGGTGCGGTGGAGCTGCTGTCGGAGGCGCGGGAGTGGCCGCGCGGCGAGCGGCCCAGGCGGGCCGGTGTCTCCGCCTTCGGGATCAGCGGCACCAACGCGCACGTGATCCTTGAGGAGGCGCCCGCCGAGCCGGAGCCCGCCAGGAACGGCGCGCTGCTTCCCGTCGTGCCGTGGCTGGTGTCGGCCCGGTCGGGCGAGGCCGTCGTGGAGCAGGCCGGCCGGCTGCGGTCCGGGCTGGTGGGTCTGGACGCGGCGGATGTGGGTCTGTCACTGGCGAAGAGCCGGGCCGCGCTGGAGCACCGCGCGGTCATCCTCGGCAGTGACACGGACGAGCTGCTCGCAGGGCTGGGCGCGTTGGCGGCCGGTGAGCCGGCGCCGGGCGCGGTGCCGGTGGTGGCCCGGGACGGCCTGACCGGGTTCGTGTTCTCGGGTCAGGGCGGCCAGCGGCTCGGTATGGGCCGCGAGCTGGCGGACGCCTATCCGGTCTTCGCGGAGGCTCTGGACGAGGTGTGCGCGCACTTCGACGGTCTGCTGGACCGGCCGCTGCGTGAGGTGATGTTCACCGATGCGGAGGCTCTCGGACGAACGGGCTGGGCGCAGCCCGCGTTGTTCGCGGTCGAGGTGGCGCTGTTCCGGCTTCTTGAGTCGTGGGGGGTTCGCCCGGACTACCTGGTGGGTCACTCGGTGGGTGAGCTGGCCGCCGCGCATGTGGCCGGGGTGTTCTCGCTGGCGGACGCCTGCAAGCTGGTCGCCGCGCGTGCCGCGTTGATGCAGGCGCTGCCCGCTGGTGGTGCGATGTGGGCGGTCCGGGCGACGCTCGACGAGGTCGCACCGTTCCTGGTCGAGGGTGTCTCCGTGGCTGCGGTGAACGCTCCGGGCCAGGTCGTCCTGTCGGGTGCCCGTGAAGCGGTCGAGGCGGTAGCGAGTGGTCTTGCTGACCGGCAGGCACGGTGGCTGGAGGTCAGCCACGCCTTCCACTCGGTGCTGATGGACCCGATGCTGGACGCGTTCCGTGCGGCGGCGAACTCGGTTACGTACGAGACTCCGCGCATCCCGATCGTCTCCACCCTGACCGGCGAGCCGGTCACCGGCTTCTTCCCGGCGTACTGGGCCGACCAGGTCCGGGGCACGGTGCGGTTCGCCGACGCCGTCACCCGCCTGGAGTCTCTGGGCGTCACCCGCTTCGTCGAACTCGGGCCGGACGCGAGCCTGACCGGGGCCGTCGAGGAAACCTGCGGGGACACCGTGTCGGTGGTCTCGCTCCTGCGCCGGGACAAGCCGGAGCCCGTCACCTCGGTCGCCGCCCTGGCGCACCTGTGGGCGACCGGTGCGGAGGCCGACTGGGCGGCGTTCTTCGCCCCCGCCGGCGCGCGGGTCACCGACCTGCCCACGTACGCCTTCCAGCGCCGGCGCTACTGGCTCGGTGCGGGCCCGTCCCGGACCCAGGACGGCTGGAGCTACCAGGTCGCCTGGCACCGGATCACCGAGCGGCGCGGCCGGCTCGCCGGACGCTGGCTGCTGCTCGCGCCAGAGGCCGACGCCCCGCTCGTCGCCCCGCTCACCGAAGGGCTGCTGGCCCATGGCGCGCAGCCCGAACTGATCGTCCTCACCCCGGACACGGACCCCGCACAGCTGCTCGCCGGGCACACCGGCATCGCGGGAGCCGTCTGCCTGCCCGCGCCGGGCGCAGGTCCAGGACCGGGCCGGGCAGGCTGGCTCGCACAGGTGGTACGCGGACTCGGCCAGGCCTCGGTCGCGGCGCCGCTGTGGTGCGTCACCAGCGGTGCCGTCGCCACCGGCGGAGCCGATGCGGCACCGGACCCCGAGCAGGCAGCGGTCTGGGGCCTGGGGCGGGTGGCGGCGATGGAACACCCCGACCGATGGGGCGGCCTGGTCGACCTGCCCGCACTGCCGACCGCGCGGGACATCGAGCGGCTGGCAGGCCTGCTGGCCGGCGGCACCACCGAGAACGAGATCGCGATCCGCCCCGCAGGCATGTCCGTACGGCGCCTGGAACGCGGCGCCAGGCCGTCCGGCGAGGCGGCCGAACTGCCGCTGAGCGGCACCGTCCTGGTCACCGGCGGTACGGGAGCGCTGGGCGCCCACGTTGCCCGATGGCTGGCCGGACACGGCACCCAGCACCTCGTACTCGTCGGACGCCGGGGGCCGGAGGCGCCCGGTGCGGCCGCGCTGCGCGAGGAACTGACCGCCGCCGGTGCCCGCGTCACCCTCGCGGCCTGCGATGTCTCCGACCGGGCCGCGCTCGCCGCCCTGATTGAGGGACTCGACACCGACGGCGTCCGCGTCGACGGCGTCGTCCACGCCGCCGGAGTGGTCGACGACGGCCTGCTGCACACGATGACCCCACGGCAACTGGCGGACATCTGGGCGGCGAAGGCGACGGCCGCCGCGCACCTGAACGAGCTGCTCGGGGACCGGGAGCTGACCGCGTTCGTGCTGTTCTCCTCACTGTCCGGCACCCTGGGCGCCGTCGGCCAGGCGGGCTACGCGGCGGCGAACGCCTACCTCGACGCGCTGGCCGAGACGCGCCGGCGCGCCGGGCGGCCGGCCCTGTCGGTCGCGTGGGGCCCCTGGGCCGGCGACGGCATGGCCGCCGGTGACGGCATGGCGGAGCGGATGCGGCACACCGGGCTCAACCCGATGGACGCCGCGGACGCGCTGGCCGCACTGGAGCCCGTCCTGACCGGTGACGCGTCCTGCGCGGTGATCGCCGACGCCGACTGGACGCGGATGACCTCCGGGCGGCCCAGCGGTCTCCTCGCGGAACTCGGCGCGACGGTGGACGCCGTCGCCGCCGCCTCGCGGGGCAACGCACCGACGCTGCGGCGCGAGGTGCTCGCGCTGCCCGAACAGGCGCGGTACTCCGCACTGCTGGACGCGGTGCGCGCCCAGGCCGCCGAGGTGCTCGGGCACACGTCCGCCGCCGCGGTCGAACCGGAGGCCGCGTTCTCGGCGCTCGGCTTCGACTCGATGCTCGCCCTGGACCTGCGCGGCCGACTCTCCACGCTCACCGGTCTCGTCCTGCCCGCAACCCTCGTCTACGACCACTCCAACGCCGACGCGCTCGCCCGCCACCTGCTGCATGAGCTGGCCGACGCCGACGGCACGCCCGACGACAGCCTCCTCCCGGTGCCCGCCGTGGCGCGGGCCGACGACGAACCGATCGCCGTGGTCTCCATGAGCTGCCGGTTCTCCGGCGGCATCCGGACCCCGGAGGAGCTGTGGCGGCTGCTCACCGACGGGGCGGACGGCATCGGCCCGTTCCCCGAGGACCGCGGCTGGGACACCGCCTCCCTCCACCACCCCGACCCCGCCCACGAGGGCACCTCGTACGCACGGGAGGGCGGCTTCCTCCAGGGCGTGGCGGACTTCGACGCCGACCTGTTCGGCATCAACCCGCGCGAGGCACTGGCCATGGACCCGCAGCAGCGCCTCCTGCTGGAATGCTCCTGGGAGGCGTTCGAACGGGCCGGCATCGACCCGCGTTCCGTACGCGGCAGCCGTATAGGTGTGTTCGCCGGAACCAACGGCCAGGACTACCCGGTGGCCCTGCACAACTCCGAGGAGAACGTCGCCGGTTACATCGCCACCGGCAGTTCCGCCAGCGTGTTCTCCGGCCGGATCTCCTACACGTTCGGGCTCGAAGGCCCCGCCATGACCGTGGACACCGCCTGCTCCGCGTCCCTGGTCACCCTGCATCTGGCCTGCCAGGCCCTGCGCGCCGACGAGTGCAGCGCAGCCCTGGTGGCCGGCGCGTCCGTGATGAGCACCCCCGGCGCGTTCGTCGAGTTCAGCCGCCAGCGCGCACTGTCGCCGGACGGCCGCTGCAAGGCGTTCTCCGACGACGCCGACGGCACCGGCTGGGGTGAGGGCGCGGGCGTCGTCATGGTGGAACGCCTCTCCGACGCGCGTCGCAACGGGCACCCCGTGCTGGCCGTGATCCGCGGCACCGCCGTCAACCAGGACGGCGCGTCCAACGGGCTCAGCGCCCCCAGCGGCCCCGCCCAGCAGCGCGTCGTCCGCCAGGCGCTCGCCGCGGCGGGCCTCACCACGCAGGACGTCGACGCGGTGGAGGCCCACGGCACCGGCACCAGGCTCGGTGACCCGATCGAGGCGCAGGCGCTGCTCGCCACGTACGGCAAGGACCGGCCCCAGGACCGGCCGTTGTGGCTCGGCTCGCTCAAGTCGAACATCGGCCACACCCAGGCGGCCGCCGGTGTCGCCGGAGTCATCAAGACCGTCCTGGCACTGCGGCACGCCACCCTGCCGAAGACCCTGCACGTGGCCGCACCCACCTCGCACGTCGACTGGGACAGCGCACAGGGCGGCGGCGTACGGCTGCTCACCGAGCAGCAGGCCTGGCCCGACCTCGGCCGGCCGCGCCGCGCGGGAGTCTCGGCATTCGGCGTCAGCGGCACCAACGCCCACGCCATCCTGGAACAGGCACCCGAACCGATGAGCGTCGAACCGGTGGTGCCCGGTCCTGACACCGCCCCTGCCAGTGCCCCTGACACCACCCCGCGCCCCGCACCGTTCTCGGACGCGGTGCTGTGGACCCTGTCCGGCAAGACACCGCAGGCACTCACCGACCAGGCCGCCCGGCTGCTGTCCCGGGTCACCGGGCCGGACGCACCGGCCCCCGCGGACGTGGCCCGGACCCTGGTCACCTCGCGCGCGGCGCTCGACCGGCGCGCCGCCGTCATCGGCAGCGGCCACGACGAGCTGGTGGCCGGTCTGGCCGCGCTCGCCGACGGCCGGGAGAGCGCACACGTCGTCACCGCGACGGCCGGCTCACCCGGCAGAACGGTGTTCGTCTTCCCCGGCCAGGGCGCCCAGTGGGTCGCCATGGCCACCGAACTGGCCGCTTCCTCACCGGTGTTCGCCGCGAAACTCGCCGCCTGCGAGGAAGCGCTGGCCGAGTACGTGGACTGGAAGCTGACCGACGTACTGCACGGCACGTCCGGAGCCCCCGGATACGACCGGGTGGACGTGGTCCAGCCCGTGCTGTTCGCGGTGATGGTCTCGCTCGCGGAACTCTGGCAGTCCTGCGGCGTCCGCCCGCACGCGGTGATCGGACACTCCCAGGGCGAGATCGCAGCCGCCTGCGTGTCCGGCGCCCTCTCCCTGCGCGACGCCGCACGCGTCGTCGCCCTGCGCAGCCGGGCACTGACCGCACTCGCCGCGAGCGGCGGCATGGTCTCCGTGATGCTCGCGCCCGAACCCGCAGCGGAGCTGGTCGCCGGCTACGACGGACGCCTCTCGGTCGCCGCGGTCAACGGCCCCGCCTCCGTGGTGATCTCCGGCGACGTGGACGCCCTCGACGAACTGCTCGTCCACTGCGAGGGCACCGGCGTACGGGCCCGTCGCATCCCCGTCGACTACGCCTCGCACAGCGCCCACGTCGACCGCATAGCGGACGAGATCCGCGAGGCGCTGCGCCCGATCCGGCCGCAGCACCCCACGATCCCCATGCTGTCCACCGTCACCGGAGAGTGGATCGACGACGGCGAACTGGACGCCGAGTACTGGTTCCAGAACCTGCGCCGGCCCGTGCGGCTCGACCCCGTCGTACGCACCCTCGCCGGGCACGGCCATCGCGGCTTCCTGGAGATGAGCCCCCACCCGGTCCTGACCGTCCCCGTCCGGGAGACCGTCGACGACCTGACCGACAGCGGCGCCCCGATGGCCGGGCAGATCTTCGTCGGAGGCTCGCTGCGCCGCGACGACGGCGGCCCGCGCCGGTTCGCGACCTCGCTGGCCGAGGCGTACTGCTCCGGCATCGACGTCGACTGGGACGCGGTGACCGCTACGGACGCCCCGGCCACCCACGTCGAACTGCCCACGTACGCCTTCCAGCACCGGCGCTACTGGCCGCGCCCCGCGACGGCCGTCACCGACCGGTCCGCCGCCGACCCGGTCGGCGACGCCTTCTGGAGCGCCGTCGAACGGCAGGACACCGCCGCCCTCGCGGACACCCTCGGTATCGGCGCGACCACCCTCGACGAGGTGCTGCCCCGGCTGTCCGCCTGGCGGCGCACCCGCCGCGACGCCGCCGCACTGGACGCCTGGCGCTACCGCGCCGTATGGCGCCCGCTCCCCGAGCAACGGCCCGCCCGGCTGTCCGGCACCTGGCTGCTGCTCACCCCGGACCTCTCAGGCGCTGCCACCGCCGACACCGCCGCCTGGTGCGACACCGTCGGCCGGGCACTGGCGGCAGCCTCCGGAGCCGAGCTGCGGACCGTGACCGTCGACGCGGCCACCGCCACCCGTGACTCGCTCGCCGGACTGCTGCGCACCCACCTGGCGGACTCCGGCACCGTGCACGGCATCGTCTCCCTGCTCGGCACCGACGTACGCCCCCACCCGGCGCACCCGGCGCTGCACGCCGGAGTCGCGGCCACCCTGCGGCTGGCCCAGGCACTGACCGGCACCGATGGGGAGGCGCCCCTGTGGCTGCTGACCCGCGGAGCCGAACTGGCCACCCCCGCCGACCGGCTCACCGACCCCGCCCAACGACAGATCTGGGGCCTGGGCCGGGTCATCGGCCTCGAGTGCGCCGACCGCTGGGGCGGCCTCCTCGACCTGCCCGCCGAACTGGCCGAACCCGACGCGGAGCGGATCCGCCAGATCCTGGCCGGCAGCGGCGACGAGGACCAGATCGCCCTGCGCCGCCAAGGCGTCCTCGTACGGCGGCTGGTACCCGCGCCGCTCGACGACACCCCGCCGCAACGCACCTGGCAGCCCCGGGACACCGCACTCATCACCGGCGGAACCGGCGGACTCGGCTCCCACATCGCCCGCTGGCTGGCCGAATCCGGCGTCGAGCACCTGGTGCTCACCAGCCGCCGGGGCCCCGACGCGCCCGGCGCCGAGGAACTGCGCGCCGAACTGACCGCACTCGGCGCCCAGGTGACCATCGTCGGCTGCGACGTGGCCGACCGTGCCGCGCTGGCCGCTCTGTTGGCCGGACTGCGCGACGAAGGACGCCGCGTCCGCACCGTCGTACACGCCGCCGGAGCCGTCCAGGCCACCCCGCTGTCGGAGATGAGCATCGAGGAATGCGCGGACGTGCTCGCCGCGAAGACCCTGGGCGCGACCCACCTCGACGAGCTGTACGGCGAGTACTTCGACGAGGCCGACCTGGACGCGTTCGTGCTGTTCTCGTCCAACGCCGGTGTCTGGGGCAGCGGAGGCCAGGCCGCCTACGCCGCGGCGAACGCCGCCCTCGACGCCCTCGCCCAGTCCCGCAGAGCACGCGGCCGCACCGCCACCTCGGTCGCCTGGGGCGCCTGGTCCGGCAGCGGCATGGCCGCCGACCCGGCAGCAGAGGAGCAACTGCGCCGCCGGGGCGTCATCGCCATGGCCCCCGAACGGGCCCTCGCCGCACTCCGCCAGGCCCTGGAACACGACGAGACGCTGCTCACTGTCGCCGACATCGACTGGCCGCGCTTCGCGACCGGCTTCACCGCCGCCCGGCCCCGGCCGCTGCTCACCGAGCTGCCCACCGGCCGCCCCGCATCTGCTGGCCCCGACGCGTCGCAGCAGCCGGACACGGACCACGGCGACCGGCTGCGCGGTATGGCCGCGGCGGAACGCGACGCCGCCCTGCTCGGTCTCGTACGGTCCGCCGTCGCCGCCGTCCTGGGCCACGACGAGGCCGACGCCGTCGAGGTGAACCGGCCCTTCAAGGACCTCGGATTCGACTCGCTGACCTCGGTGGAGCTGCGCAACCGGCTGACCTCCGCCACGGGAGTGAAGCTGCCCGCCACGCTGGTCTTCGACCATCCGACCGTGCTGGACCTCGTCGGACGGCTGCGCTCGGGGCTCCTCGGGGAGCAGCCGGGGCAGATCTCCCCGGACCAGGCAGTACTTCAGGAGCTGGACAAGATTGAAGCCGGAATTTCAGCTCTTTCCCCAGACCACGATCTGGACGCCGTGCAAGCAAGGTTGCGCAGCCTACTGTCGGTGCTGGGGGACAGGCCGTCCGTGGATGACGAGGAGCCCGTAACCCGCAAGTTGGAGACAGCGACAGACGACGAGCTGTTCGAATTCATCCACAGGGAGTTCGGTAAGTCTTCCTGAGCGAAAGCCGAAGCTACCGTCTCCCGTGGCGACGCCAACAGGAGACGGTCCGTACGGTGAACGAGGACAAGCTTCGCGACTATCTCAAGTGGACGACGGCCGACCTTCACGAGACGCGCAAGCGGCTCCGTGAAGTGGAGGACGCGGCGCGGGAACCCATCGCGATCGTCGCGATGAGCTGCCGCTTCCCGGGCGGCGTCCGCTCGTCCGACGACCTGTGGCGGCTCGTCGAGGACGGCGTGGACGCGATGTCTCCCGTTCCGCGCGACCGTGGCTGGGACCTCGACCTGCCCGGCGTCGGCCCCACCACCCAGGGCGGATTCCTGGGTGACGTGGCCGACTTCGACGCCGCCCTCTTCGGCATCTCGCCGCGCGAGGCACTGGCCATGGACCCCCAGCAGCGGCTGCTCCTTGAGCTCGTGTGGGAGTCGCTGGAGCGCGCGGGCATCGCTCCGATGTCCACGAAGGGCGAGAAGGTCGGCGTCTTCATGGGCGGCTCCCCGTCCCGCTACGACATCCTCCTGGGCGCCGAGGAAGGCGTCGGCGGCTACATCATGACCGGCAGCGCCGGCAGCGTCCTGTCCGGCCGTATCTCGTACGCGCTGGGGCTCGAGGGCCCGGCGGTGACCGTTGACACGGCCTGCTCCTCGTCGCTGGTGGCCCTGCACCTGGCCGTGCAGTCGCTGCGGGCCGGTGAGTGCGAGCTCGCGCTGACCGGTGGCGCCGCGATCATGTCGACGCCGGGTGCGTTCGTGGAGTTCGAGCGGCAGGGTGGTCTGGCCGGGGACGGCCGGTGCAAGGCGTTCTCGGACGATGCGGACGGTACGGGCTGGGGCGAGGGCGTGGGTGTCCTGGTCCTGGAGCGGTTGTCGGACGCCCGGCGCAGCGGGCACCAGGTGCTGGCTGTGGTGCGCGGTTCGGCCGTGAACCAGGACGGCGCGTCCAACGGTCTGACGGCGCCGAACGGTCCCTCGCAGCAGCGTGTCATCCGTGAGGCGCTGGCCAGCGCGCGTCTGTCATCGGCGGATGTGGACGTGGTGGAGGCGCACGGTACGGGTACCAAGCTGGGTGACCCGATCGAGGCGCAGGCGCTGCTGGCCACGTACGGGCAGGACCGGCCTGCGGACCAGCCGCTGTGGCTGGGCTCGATCAAGTCGAACATCGGGCACACGCAGGCGGCGGCGGGTGTCGCGGGCGTCATGAAGATGGTCCTGGCGATGCGGCACGGCATGCTGCCGAAGACACTGCACGCGCAGACGCCGTCGACCCATGTCGACTGGTCGGACGGTGCGGTGGAGTTGCTGGCCGAGGCGCGGGAGTGGGCGCCCGGTGACCGGCCGAGGCGGGCGGGTGTGTCCGCGTTCGGCGTCAGCGGGACGAACGCCCACGTGATCATCGAAGAGGAGCCGATCGCCGAGGAGGCCGCGGTCTCGGACTCGGACGACGAGCCGCAGGAACCGCAGGAGCGGCTGGAGCGGCTGGCGCTTCCGGTGATCCCCTGGCTGGTGTCGTCGAAGTCTGCGGCGGGCGTGGAAGGTCAGGTGCAGCGGCTGGCTTCCGGTGTGGAGGGCCTGGACGCGGTCGATGTCGGCCTGTCGCTGGCGACGACCCGGGCGGCGCTGGAGCACCGCGCCGTCGTGCTCGGCGTGGACGCTGACGAGCTGCGTGCGCGGCTGGGCGAGGCGCTGGTGCCGGTGGTGGCCCGGGACGGTCTGACCGGGTTCGTGTTCTCGGGTCAGGGTGGTCAGCGGGTCGGTATGGGCCGGGAGCTGGCGGAGTCCTTCCCGGTGTTCGCGGCTGCGTTGGATGAGGTGTGCGCGCATTTTGATGGTCTGCGTGAGGTGATGTTCACCGATGCGGAGGCGTTGAAGTCGACCGGTTGGGCGCAGCCGGCGTTGTTCGCGGTTGAGGTGGCGCTGTTCCGGCTTCTTGAGTCGTGGGGGGTGCGCCCGGACTACCTGGTGGGTCATTCGGTGGGTGAGCTGGCGGCTGCGCATGTGTCCGGGGTGTTCTCGCTGGCGGACGCCTGCAAGCTGGTGTCGGCGCGTGCCGGGTTGATGCAGGCGTTGCCTGCCGGTGGGGCGATGTGGGCGGTGCGGGCGACGGTGGAGGAGGTCACTCCGCTGCTGGTCGAGGGCGATGGTGTGTCCGTGGCTGCGGTGAATGCTCCCGGTCAGGTGGTGCTGTCGGGTGCTCGTGAGGCGGTCGAGGCGGTAGCGAGTGGTCTTGCTGATCGTCAGGGGCGGTGGCTGGAGGTCAGCCATGCGTTCCACTCGGTGTTGATGGACCCGATGCTGGACGAGTTCCGTGCGGCGGCTGACGCGGTGACGTATGAGGCTCCGCGCATCCCGATCGTGTCGACGCTGACGGGTGAGCTGGTCGCTGGGTTCAGTGGGGCGTATTGGGCGGATCAGGTCCGGGGGACGGTTCGTTTCGCGGATGCCGTTTCCCGGTTGGCCGGGTTGGGTGTGGCGCGTCTGGTGGAGGTTGGGCCGGATGCGTCCTTGGTCGGTGCGATCGGTGAGGCGAGTGACGATGCGGTGTTCGCTGTCTCGATGCTGCGTAGGGACAGGCCCGAGGCGCATACGGCGGTAACCGCGTTGGCCGGGCTGTGGGCGGCGGGTGGCGATGTCGATTGGGCGGCGTTCTTCGCTCCGTCGGGTGCCCGGACTGTGGATCTGCCTACGTATGCGTTTCAGCGTCAGCGTTTCTGGCCGAGTGTGCGGCGGGAGCCGGTGGTGGCGTCGGCTGCTGTTGATGCGGTGTTCTGGGATGCGGTGGAGCGTGGTGACGGTGAGTTGTTCGCGGCGGAGTTCGGTGTGGATGTCGGGGCTCCGTTGCGGGAGACGTTGCCGGCGTTCTCGGCGTGGCAGCGTCGGCGTCGTGAGCGTGAGGTAGCGGACAGGCTGCGTTATGAGGTGTCGTGGGCGCCGCTGGGTGCTGGGGTTGGGGTTGGGGTTGGGGTGTCGGGTGGGTGGCTGATTGTTGAGCCGGCCGGTGTTGAGGATGTGTGGGCGGCTGCGCTGGCGGATGAGCTGACGGGCCGGGGTGCGGAGGTGTCCCGGTTGGTTTTGGATGCGGAGGGCTTGGAGCGGGCGGTTCTGGCCGGCCGTCTTGGGGAGTTCGCGGGTTGTGGGCGGGTGGTGTCGTTCCTGGGTCAGGTGGAGTCGGGGCCCGGGGGTGTTGTGGGGTCTGCGGTGTTGGTGCAGGCGTTGGGTGATGCCGGTGTTGACGTTCCGGTGTGGTCGGTGACGTCCGGTGCGGTCTCGGTGGGTGCGGGTGATGTGGTTGCGCGTCCGGTGCGGGCTGGTGTGTGGGGTCTGGGTCGGGTGGTGGCTTTGGAGGAGCCGGGGCGTTGGGGTGGGTTGGTGGATGTGCCGGAGGTGCCGGTGGGGGGTGCGGTGGGCCGGCTGGTGGAGGTGCTGGCCGGTGGTTTCGGTGATGAGGACGAGGTTGCGGTGCGTGGTGGGGCGGTGCTGGGGCGTCGGCTCGGTCCTGCCCGGCCTGGGGGTGTGGTGTGGTCGCCGTCGGGGACGGTGTTGGTGACGGGTGGTCTGGGTGCGTTGGGTGCCCGGGTCGCGCGGTGGGTGGTGGGCCGGGGTGCTGAGCGTGTGGTGCTGGTGGGCCGTCGCGGGATGGAGTCCGTTGGTGCGGCGGAGTTGGTGGATGGGCTTCGTGGGTTGGGTGCTGTGGTGGATGTGGTGGCGTGTGATGTGGGTGTGCGGGAGGAGGTGGAGGAGCTTTTCGCCCGGTTCGAGGTCTCGGCGGTGGTGCATACGGCAGGGGTGTTGGACGACGGTGTGGTGGATGGTCTGACGGCTGAGCGGGTGTCCGGGGTGTGGGGGGCGAAGGCGGGTGGTGCGTGGAATCTGCATCACGCTTCGCTCGGTCGGGACTTGGATGCGTTTGTGGTGTTCTCGTCGGCTGCGGGTGTGTGGGGTGGTGCGGGTCAGGGTGCGTATGCGGCGGCGAATGCTGCGCTGGACGGGTTGGTGGACTTCCGCCGGGGTCAGGGTCTGGTGGGCTCGTCGATCGCGTGGGGGCCGTGGGCCGAGGGGGGTATGGCTGATGACGTCACGGTGTTGGCCCGGATGGAGCGTGGTGGGGTAAAGCCGCTGGATCCTGATGCGGCGCTTGGGGTGCTGGGTTCTGCTTCGGGGTGTGTGACGGTTGTTGATGTGGAGTGGGAGCGTTTCGTTCCCGGGATGACCGCGTTGCGGGCGAACCGTCTGTGGGACGAGGTCGCGCCACGCAGCACGACCACGCCTGTGCCGCGCGCCGACGCCGGAGCCGGCGCATTGAGGGAGCGGTTCGTCGGCCTGTCACCCGCTGTCCGTCGGAAGACGTTCATGGAGATCGTGCGGTCGCTGGCCGCAGCGGTGCTGGGGTTCGAGGATCCGGCGGCCGTCGGGATGTCCACGGCATTCCGCGATCTGGGTCTCGACTCACTGATGGCGGTGGAACTCCGTAACGCCTTGACCACGACTTCCGGTCTGAAACTGCCCTCGACCGTGGTGTTCGACTACCCGTCCGTCGAGGCACTGACCGATGAACTGCTGTCCCGGCTGTTCGGTGCGGAGGAGGAGGGTGCGGCGCTGGGTGTGGTGGCGGCGCGTCAGGTTGATGGTGATGATCCGGTGGTTGTGGTGGGGATGGGTTGCCGGTTCCCGGGTGCGGTGGATTCGCCGGAGGAGTTGTGGCGGCTGCTGGCTGAGGGCACGGATGCGATGGGTGGGTTCCCCGCGGATCGTGGCTGGGAGCTGATCGGCGCGGTCGGTGGTGACTATGCCCGGGTCGGTGGGTTCGTCGAGGGTGTGGCGGACTTCGATGCCGGTCTCTTCGGGATCTCGCCGCGTGAGGCACTGGCGATGGACCCGCAGCAGCGGTTGCTGCTTGAGGTGGTGTGGGAGTCGCTGGAGCGGTCGGGTATCGCGCCGTTCTCGTTGCGTGGTCTGCCGGTCGGGGTCTTCGCGGGGACGAACGGGCAGGACTACCCGGCGGCATTGGCGCTGGCGGGGGAGTCGGCCGAGGGTTATGGCGGGACGGGAAGCTCGGGCAGCGTCCTGTCGGGGCGCATCTCCTACGCGCTGGGCCTTGAGGGGCCGGCCGTCACCATTGACACGGCCTGCTCGTCGTCGTTGGTGGCCCTTCATCTTGCGGCGCAGTCGTTGCGGTCGGGTGAGTGTGATCTTGCGCTGGCCGGTGGTGTGACGGTGATGTCGACGCCGGGTGCGTTCGTGGAGTTCGAGCGGCAGGGTGGTCTGGCTGGGGACGGCCGGTGCAAGGCGTTCTCGGACGATGCGGACGGTACGGGCTGGGGCGAGGGCGCGGGCGTTCTGGTCCTGGAGCGGTTGTCGGACGCCCGACGCAGCGGGCACCAGGTTTTGGCGGTGGTGCGCGGTTCGGCCGTGAACCAGGATGGTGCGTCCAATGGTCTGACGGCGCCGAACGGTCCGTCGCAGCAGCGGGTGATTCGGCAGGCGCTGGCCAATGCGGGGCTGTCGGGCGCTGAGGTGGACGCGGTCGAGGCGCACGGCACGGGCACCTCGTTGGGTGACCCGATCGAGGCGCAGGCGCTGCTGGCCACGTATGGCCAGGATCGGCCCGCAGAGCGGCCGTTGTGGTTGGGTTCGGTGAAGTCGAACATCGGGCACACGCAGGCGGCGGCGGGTGTCGCGGGTGTGATGAAGATGATTCTGGCGATGCGGCACGAGGTGCTGCCGCAGTCGTTGCACGTCGGTACTCCGTCCTCGCATGTGGACTGGTCGGACGGTGCGGTGGAGTTGCTGGCCGAGGCACGGGACTGGGCGCCCGGTGACCGGCCGAGGCGGGCGGGTGTGTCCGCGTTCGGCGTCAGCGGGACAAACGCACACGTGATCATCGAAGAGATTCCTGCCACCGTGCAGACACCGGCCACGGTGCCGGACGTCGCGCTTCCGGTGATCCCCTGGCTGGTGTCGTCGAAGTCTGCGGCGGGCGTGGAAGGTCAGGTGCAGCGGCTGGCTTCCGGTGTGGAGGGCCTGGACGCGGTCGATGTCGGCCTGTCGCTGGCGACGACCCGGGCGGCGCTGGAGCACCGCGCCGTCGTGCTCGGCGTGGACGCTGACGAGCTGCGGGCGCGGTTGGGCGAGGCGCTGGTGCCGGTGGTGGCCCGGGACGGTCTGACCGGGTTCGTGTTCTCGGGTCAGGGTGGTCAGCGGGTCGGTATGGGCCGGGAGCTGGCGGAGGCCTTCCCGGTGTTCGCAGCCGCGCTGGATGCGGTGTGTGCGCACTTCGATGGTCTGCGTGAGGTGATGTTCACCGACGCTGAGGCTCTCGGACGAACGGGCTGGGCGCAGCCCGCGCTGTTCGCGGTCGAGGTGGCGCTGTTCCGGCTTCTTGAGTCGTGGGGGGTTCGCCCGGACTACCTGGTGGGTCACTCGGTGGGTGAGCTGGCCGCCGCGCATGTCGCTGGGGTGTTCTCGCTGGCGGATGCGTGCAAGCTGGTCGCTGCGCGGGCCGGGTTGATGCAGGCGTTGCCTGCCGGTGGTGCGATGTGGGCGGTTCGGGCGACGCTCGACGAGGTCACCCCGCTGCTGGTCGAGGGCGATGGTGTGTCCGTGGCTGCGGTGAACGCTCCCGGTCAGGTGGTGCTGTCGGGTGCTCGTGAAGCGGTTGAGGCCGTAGCGGGCGCTCTGTCTGATCGTCAGGGGCGGTGGCTGGAGGTCAGTCACGCGTTCCACTCGGTGCTGATGGACCCGATGCTGGACGCGTTCCGTGCGGCTGCGAACTCGGTTACGTACGAGACTCCGCGCATCCCGATCGTCTCCACCCTGACGAGTGAGCCGGTCACCGGGTTCACCGCGTCGTACTGGGTGGACCAGGTGCGCGGCACGGTCCGCTTCGCCGACGCGATCACCCACCTGAAGTCCTCCGGTGTCACCAGGTTCCTGGAGCTGGGACCGGACGCCACGCTGACCGGTGCCGTCGACGAGACGTACGACGGCGATTCGCTCGCGGTGGCGGCGCTGAACCGAAAGCAGTCCGAGCCCACCACCGTCGTCACCGCACTGGCCCGCCTCTGGGCCGACGGCGCCGACGTCGACTGGGCGGCGTTCTACGCACCCACCGGCGCCCGCACCGTCGACCTGCCCACCTACGCCTTCCAGCACCAGCGCTACTGGCCGCGCCACCAGCTCCGGCCGTCCGAGCCCGCCCCCGTCCCCGCCACCAGCGGTGCGGACGCCGCGTTCTGGGAGATCGTCGAGGGCGGCGACCTGGGCGCGTTCACGCAGTCGCTCGGCGTCGCACCCGATGCCGATCCGGACCAGGTGCTGAGGGCCCTCAGCACCTGGCAGCGGCGCCGGAGCGAGCGCGCCGACCTGGAACGGCTCGGATACCGGATCGGCTGGACGCCGACCGGACCGGCCAACAGCGTTGATGTGTCCGGGAGTTGGCTGATCGTGGAGTCGGAGCCGACGGACGGCGACGACCCCTGGGCGGGAGCCCTCGCCGAGGACCTGGCGGCGCGCGGCGCCCGGGTCACCCGGCTCCGGCTGGAGCCCATGGAGCTGGACCGGGCGGCACTGGCCGCTCGTCTCGCGGAGTTCACCGGGGCCGCCGCGTCCTCCGGCCGGACGCGCGTGGTGTCGTTCCTCGGTCAGGACGAGCGGGAACACGTGGGCCGCCCCGGTCTCGCGTACGGTCTGACGGCCACGACCACGCTGGTGCAGGCCCTGGCTGACGCCGGGACGGATACCCAGGTGTGGTCCGTGACGTCGGGGGCGGTGTCCACCACAGCGGGCGACGAACTCTCGCATCCGTTGCGGGCGGCCGTCTGGGGCCTGGGCCGCGTCGTCGCCCTGGAGGAGCCTGAGCGCTGGGGCGGTCTCGTCGACGTCCCGGAACGGCCGGCGGGCGGTGCGCTCGCCCGGCTGGTGGAAGTACTGGCGGGCAGCGCCGAGGACGAGGACCAGCTGGCCGTGCGCGGCGGGGCCGTGCTCGGACGGCGGCTCGTGTCCGCGTCGATGGAGAACACCGGCGCCGGATGGACGCCCTCCGGCACGGTCCTGATCACCGGCGGCACCGGCGCGCTCGGCGCCCGGCTGGCCCGCTGGGCGGTGGACCGGGGCGCACAGCACATCGCGCTCGTCAGCCGTCGCGGTGAGGGCGCCCCGGGCGCCCCCGAACTGCGTGCGGAACTGGAAGCGCGCGGGGTGACCGTCACCCTCGCCGGCTGCGACCTCGCCGACCGTTCGTCCCTCGCGGCGGCCGTCGCCCTGATCGAGGCCGCAGGGCCCGCCATCCGGTCCGTCTTCCACGCCGCCGGCCAGACCCGGGCCATGGCCCTGGGCGACACCGACGCCGACTGCCTCGCCGCGATGCTGGGCGCGAAGGCGGCCGGGGCGGCGAACCTCGACGCGCTGCTCGGAGACCGCGACCTCGACGCGTTCGTGCTCTACTCCTCCATCGCGGCCACCTGGGGCAGCGGCGGCCAGAGCGGATACGCGGCAGCCAACGCCTACCTCGACGCCCTCGCGATCCGGCGCCGCGGCCGGGGCAGGGCCGCCACCTCGGTCGCCTGGGGGCCGTGGGACGGCGGTGGCATGGCCGCCGCCGAGGGCGCCCAGGACGATCTGCGCAGACGCGGACTGCCGGTCCTGTCGCCCGATGACGCGATGGCCGCACTGGAGTCGGCGCTCTGTGGCGACGAGCCCTGCGTGTCGGTCGCGGACGTCGACTGGGACCGCTTCCTGCCGAGCTTCACCCTGCGCCGGTCCAGCGCGCTGCTGGCCGCGTTCGGCACCGCCCCCGCCGATGACCGAGGCGACGGCGGCGCCACCGACGGGGACGACACCACCGCCGTCCTGCGCGAGGGACTGCGCGGCCTCGACGACCGGGAGCAGCGCCGCCGTGTCCTCGAACTCGTACGCGGCGAGGCCGCCACGGTCCTCGGTCACGCGGGCGCCGCGGCCATCGAGCCGGAGAACGCCTTCCGCGACCTCGGGTTCGACTCGCTCACCGCGGTCGAGTTCCGTGACCGGCTGCGCGTGGTGACCGGCCTGCCGCTGCCCGCCACCCTGGTCTTCGACCACCCCACCGCCGCGGTACTCGCCGACTTCCTCGTCGACCGGCTGCTGGGCACCGAGCAGAGCCCCGAACGGGTCGAAGCCGTCCACGCGGCTCTCGACGAACCGGTCGCGATCGTCTCGATGGGCTGCCGCTTCCCCGGCGGCGCCACGGACCCGCAGAGCCTGTGGCAGGTGATCTCCGGAGCGGCCGACGCCATCACCCCGTTCCCCGCCGACCGAGGCTGGGATCTGGACGCCCTCGACGCCGCAGGGTCCGCCTTCACCCGTGAGGGCGGCTTCCTGTCCGGTGCCGCGGACTTCGACGCCGCCTTCTTCGGCATCTCGCCGCGCGAGGCCCTCGCCATGGACCCGCAGCAGCGGCTGCTCCTCGAAGTCGCCTGGGAGTCCCTGGAGCGTGCGGGCATCGCCCCGCTGTCCCTGAAGGGCGACAAGGTCGGCGTCTTCGTCGGCGCCGGCAGCTCCGGCTACCTCAGCCGGGTGAACGACGTGCCCGATGGGGTCGGCGGCCACCTGATCACCGGCAACTCGGGCAGCGTGATGTCCGGCCGGATCTCGTACGCGCTCGGGCTGGAAGGCCCGGCCGTCACCGTCGACACGGCCTGCTCCTCCTCGCTCGTCGCCCTCCACCTCGCCGTGCAGGCGCTCAGGTCGGGGGAGTGCTCACTCGCCCTCGCCGGCGGTGTCACCGTCATCGCGGGCCCGGACGCCTTCATCGACTTTGCCCACCAGGGCGGACTCGCCACCGACGGCCGCTGCAAGGCGTTCTCCGACGACGCCGACGGCACCGGCTGGAGCGAGGGCGTCGGCCTGCTCCTGGTGGAACGCCTCTCGGACGCGCAGCGCAACGGCCACCAGGTGCTGGCGGTCGTGCGCGGCAGCGCGGTCAACCAGGACGGCGCGTCCAACGGACTGACGGCGCCGAACGGTCCCTCCCAGCAGCGCGTCATCCGGCAGGCCCTCGCGAACGCGCGGCTGGAGCCTGCGGACGTGGACGTGGTGGAGGCCCACGGCACGGGCACCTCGCTCGGTGACCCGATCGAGGCGCAGGCCCTGCTCGCCACGTACGGCCAGGACCGGCCCGAGGACCAGCAGCCGCTGTGGCTCGGCTCGATCAAGTCGAACATCGGGCACACGCAGGCCGCGGCGGGTGTCGCGGGCATCATGAAGATGGTGCTCGCGCTGCACCACGCCGAGCTGCCCAGAACGCTGTACGCCGACACTCCGTCCTCGCACGTGGACTGGTCGGCAGGCGCGGTGGAGCTGCTGGCCGAGACCAGGCAGTGGCCCCGCGGCGAGCGCCCGCGCCGCGCGGGTGTGTCCGCGTTCGGAGTCAGCGGCACCAACGCGCACGTGATCGTCGAAGAAGCACCCGCCGCCGCTCAGTCGCCGGTGTCGGCTGCGGTCTCCACCCTGCCGCTGGTGCCCTGGGCCGTGTCGGCACGCTCGACGGAGGGTCTGGCCGCACAGGCCGGCCGACTCGCCGCTGCCGTGACGGACCTGGACACGACCGACGTCGGCCTCTCTCTGGCCACCACCCGCTCGTCCCTGGAACACCGCGCGGTCGTCCTCGGCAGCGACGCCGGGGCACTCCGTACGCGACTGGAAGCACTGGCCGCCGGTGAACCGACGCCGGGAATGGTGTCGGGCGTCTCCCGGACGGCCCCCACGGGTTTCGTGTTCTCGGGTCAGGGTGGTCAGCGGGTCGGTATGGGACGGGAGTTGGCCGAAGCCTTCCCGGTGTTCGCAGCCGCGTTGGATGAGGTGTGTGGGCACTTCGACGGTCTGCGTGAGGTGATGTTCACCGATGCGGAGGCGTTGAAGTCAACGGGTTGGGCGCAGCCCGCGTTGTTCGCGGTCGAGGTGGCGTTGTTCCGGCTGGTGGAGTCGTGGGGTGTCAGGCCGGATTACCTGGTCGGTCATTCGGTGGGTGAGCTGGCTGCCGCGCATGTGTCCGGGGTGTTCTCGCTGGCGGACGCCTGCAAGCTGGTGGCCGCGCGTGCCGCGTTGATGCAGGCGTTGCCTGCTGGTGGTGCGATGTGGGCGGTACGGGCGACGCTCGACGAGGTCGCGCCGTTCCTGGTCGATGGTGTCTCCGTGGCTGCGGTGAACGCTCCGGGTCAGGTCGTCCTGTCGGGTGCCCGTGAAGCGGTCGAGGCGGTAGCGAGTGGTCTTGCTGACCGGCAGGGGCGGTGGCTGGAGGTCAGCCATGCGTTCCACTCGGTGCTGATGGACCCGATGCTGGACGCGTTCCGTGCGGCGGCGAACTCGGTTACGTACGAGACTTCGCGCATCCCGATCGTCTCCACCCTGACGAGTGAGCCGGTCACCGAGTTCACCGCGTCGTACTGGGTCGACCAGGTCCGGGGGACTGTCCGGTTCGCCGACGCGATCACCCACCTGAAGTCCCTGGGTGTTGGGCGGTTCCTGGAGCTGGGCCCGGATGCGGGTCTGGTGGGTGCGATCAGTGAGGCGGATGAGGACGCGCTCGTGGTGGCGGCGCTGAACCGTAAGCAGTCCGAGCCCGCCACCGCCGTCGAGGCACTGGCCCGGCTCTGGGCCGATGGCGCCGACGTCGACTGGGCGGCGTTCTACGCACCCACCGGCGCCCGCACCGTCGACCTGCCCACCTACGCATTCCAGCACCAGCGCTACTGGCTCGACGGCGCGCCCGGTGTCTCGGACGCCGGTGCTCTCGGGGCCGAGCCGCTCAAGCACCCGCTGCTCAGCGCGGCGGTGGAGCTCTCCGACGGCGACGGGCACGTGTTCACCGGCCGGATCTCCGCCCGCACCCACCCGTGGATCGCCGAGCACCAGGTCGCGGGAGAGGCGATCTTCCCCGGCACCGGATACGTGGAACTCGCCGTCCGTGCCGGTGACCATCTGGCCTGCGACCGGATCGAGGAACTCGTCCTGGAGGCCCCGCTGGTCCTGCCGGAACGGCAAGCGGTCCAGTTGCAGGTCATCGTCGACCACGCGGACCCGGCCGGCAGCCGTTCGTTCCGCATCAGCTCCCGCGTCGGTTCCCGCAGCGATGAAATGCCGTGGATTCGGCACGCGAGCGGCGTCCTCGGCACCGCGTCCGGACGACAGCACACCGGACTCGCCGCCTGGCCGCCCGCCGGGGCCACCGCCGTCGACATCGACGGCCACTACGCGGCCCGCGCCGTCGGCGGCTTCGGCTACGGAGACGTCTATCAGGGGCTGACCGCCGTCTGGCGGCGGGACGGGGAACTGTTCGCCGAGGTCGTCCTCGGTGACGAGTTCCGCGGCGAGGCAGACCGGTTCGGCCTCCACCCCGCCGTGCTCGACGCGGCGCTCCAGGCCCTGTCGTACGACGAGAGCGCCGCAGGAGCGGGCCGGCTCCCGTTCGTCTGGAGCGGCATCACCCTGCACGCGAGCGGCGCGTCCCTGCTGCGCGTCGCGATCACCCCGGGCACGGCGGAGGGCGCGTACACCGTCACCGTCGCCGACACCTCCGGCGAACTCGTCCTGACCACCGACGCGCTGACCCTGCGCCCCTACGACGGCGCCCCGCTCTCCGCCCCCAAGGGGGACGGGACGGCCAAGGCCCCCGAGGCAGAGGCGGACGCCCCGTCGCCACGCCCCGTCGCCCGCCGCAAGGCCGCGGCCGCCGTGTCCGGAGGCGGCCAGGCACTCCGCGACCGGCTCGCCGCGCTGCCCCGGAACGAGCAGCGCGACGACCTGCTGGAGATCGTGCGCCGCCGCGCCTCGATCGTGCTCGACCAGCCCCGTACGCAGACGATGAACGCGGAGCTGCCGTTCCGCGATCTCGGCTTCACCTCCCTCACCGCCGTCGAACTGCGCGAGGCGCTCGCGGAGGAGACCGGCCTGCGGCTGCCCGCGACGCTCGTCTTCGACTATCCGACGCCCCGCGCCCTGGTCGACCACCTCCGCGACGAGCTGCTCGGCGGGCCCGAACCCGCCACCGCACCGGCCCGGTCCGGTGCGACCGTGGGCCGCGACGACCCCATCGCCATCATCGGCATGAGCTGCCGGTACCCCGGGGGCATCCACACCGCCCACGACCTGTGGCGGCTCGTCGCCGACGGCACCGACGCGATCTCCGGCTTCCCGACCGACCGGGGCTGGGACCTGGACGCGCTGTACGACCCCGACCCGGACAATCCGGGCACCTGCTACGTCCACGAGGGCGGGTTCCTGCACGACGCGAGCCAGTTCGACGCCACGTTCTTCGGCATCAGCCCGCGTGAGGCCGTCTCCATGGACCCCCAGCAGCGGCTGCTCCTGGAGATCTCCTGGGAGGCGATGGAACAGGCCGGCCTCGACGTCCACACCATGCGTGGCAGCAGCACCGGCGTCTTCGCCGGTGTGACCTACCAGGACTACGGCGGCATGCTCGCGGCGGCCAAGGAGAGTTCCGAGGGATTCCTCGGCACCGGCAACTCGCCCAGCGTCCTGTCCGGCCGGGTCGCGTACTCCTTCGGTCTCGAAGGCCCGGCGATCACCATCGACACGGCCTGCTCCTCCTCCCTGGTCGCGCTGCACTCGGCATGCCAGGCACTGCGGGAGGGCGACTGCACGATGGCGCTCGCCGGCGGTGTGACGGTCATGTCCACCCCGATCTCGCTGATCGAGTTCAGCCGTCAGCGCGCACTCGCCGAGGACGGCCGCTCCAAGCCGTTCTCCGACGACGCCGACGGAGCGAGCTGGGGCGAGGGCGTGGGCATGCTGCTCCTGGAGCGGCTGTCGGACGCACGCGCCAACGGCCACCAGGTGCTGGCGGTGGTACGCGGCTCCGCCGTGAACCAGGACGGTGCGTCGAACGGCCTCACCGCCCCCAACGGCCCGTCGCAGCAGCGGGTGATCCGGCAGGCGCTGGCCAACGCGCGGCTGGCCTCCTCGGACGTGGATGTGGTCGAGGCGCACGGCACGGGTACCTCGCTCGGTGACCCGATCGAGGCGCAGGCCGTGCTCGCCACGTACGGTCAGGACCGGCCGGACGACGCTCCGCTGTGGCTGGGCTCGATCAAGTCGAACATCGGCCATGCGCAGGCTGCGGCCGGTGTGGCTGGTGTGATCAAGATGGTGCAGGCGATGCGGCACGGGTTGATGCCGAAGTCGCTGCATTTGGGTACGCCGTCGTCGCATGTGGACTGGTCGGCGGGTGCGGTGGAGCTGCTGGCCGAGGCGCGGGAGTGGCCGCGTGGTGAGCGGCCGAGGCGCGCGGCTGTGTCGGCGTTCGGGATGAGCGGGACGAACGCCCACGTGATCCTTGAAGAGGTGGAAGACGCACCGGAGGAGACGGAGGCCGGAGAGACGATCTCCCAGGCACCGTCCGTGGCGCCGTGGATCCTGTCGGGGCGGAGCGCTGCCGCGCTGCGGGGCCAGGCCGAGGCGCTGCGTCCGCTGGCGGACGGCGCCGATCCGGTGCGTGTCGGGTGGTCGTTGGCGTCGTCCCGGGCGCGGTTCGAGCACCGGGCCGTCGTGGCGGGGGAGTTCGGTCCGGGGCTGGCCGCGTTGGCGGCGGGCGAGCCCGCCGGGCAGGTCGTCACCGGGCTTGCAGCTCCCGTCGGCCGTACCGCGTTCGTCTTCCCCGGTCAGGGCGCGCAGTGGGCCGCCATGGGCGCCCAGCTGCTGGAGTCCTCCCCGGTCTTCGCACAGGCGGTAGTGGAGTGTGAGTCGGCGTTGTCCGCCTATGTGGACTGGTCGTTGACGGATGTGTTGCGTGGTGTGCCGGGTGCTGCGTCGTTGGATGCGGTGGATGTGGTGCAGCCGGTGTCGTTTGCGGTGATGGTGTCGTTGGCGGCGTTGTGGCGGTCGTTCGGTGTGGTGCCGGCGGCGGTGGTGGGGCATTCGCAGGGTGAGATCGCTGCGGCGTGTGTGGCTGGGGTGTTGTCGTTGGAGGATGCGGCGCGGGTGGTGTGCTTGCGGAGCCGGGCGATTGCTGCGGTGGCGGGTGCGGGCGGTATGGCGTCGGTGGCGGCGTCGGTGGAGCGGGTGGAGGAGTTGCTCGGGCCGTGGGCGGGCCGGGTGTCGGTGGCTGCGGTGAATGGTCCGTCGCAGGTGGTGGTCTCGGGTGAGGCCGTGGCGCTGGACGAACTGGTTGCCGAGTGCAAGGGGCAGGGGTTGCGGGCGCGGCGGATCGCGGTGGACTACGCCTCGCATTCCGCAGCGATGGACGTGCTGGAGGCCGATCTGGCGGTCGAGCTGGCCGGGATCTCCCCGCGTGCGGGTGACATCCCGTTGCTGTCGACGGTGACCGGTGAGTTCGTGGACGGTTCCGGGATGGATGGCGGGTACTGGTTCACGAACCTGCGCTCGCGGGTCCGGTTCTCCGAGGCGATCGAGAAGCTGACGGCTGAGGGTTACGGCGTCTTCGTCGAGGCCTCCTCGCACCCCGTACTGACGGCTGCGGTCCAGGAGATCGCGGACGACAGCGTCATCACTGGATCCCTGCGGCGCGACGACGGCGGCCTGGACCGGTTCCTGGCCGGGGTGGCAGAGCTGTGGGTGCGCGGTGTCGAGGTCGACTGGTCGGCCGCCTTCCCCGACGGCCCCCGGCCCGTGACCGTGGACCTTCCCACGTATGCGTTCCAGCATCAGCACTACTGGCCGGAGTTCGAGACCGAGGCTGTGGTGTCCGGGGATGAGGGCACTGCTGCCGATCGTGCGTTCTGGGCGGCTGTCGAGAGCGCGGACGTGGATGCGCTGGCCGGGACGCTGGGTGCGGAGGCGGCTCTCATCGATCCGTTGCTGCCCGCGCTGACCGACTGGCGGCGCAAGCAGCGGGAACAGGACACCACCGACTCCTGGCGCTACCAGGTCAGCTGGAAGCCGCTGACCCCCGCGGACGGCGAGCCGCTCACCGGCGACTGGCTGGTGGTGACGTCCGAGGGTGCCGCTGACACCGCACAGGTCTGGGCGGACACCATCGCCGAGGAGCTGACCGCGCGGGGCGCGACCGTCCGGCCGCTGCGGCTGGACGGGACCGTGCAGGACCGGACGGCCCTCGCCGCCCGGCTCGCCGGCCTCACCGGCGCCGACGAGCTCGCCGGAGTCGTATCGCTGCTGGCCTGGGACGAGCGCGCCACCGACGGACTGCCCGGACTGCCGCGCGGCCTGGGGATGACCGCCGTACTTCTGCAGGCTCTGGGTGACGCCGGCTTCGCCGCACCGCTGTGGACGCTGACCTCCGGGGCGGTCTCGGCCGCCCGCTGGGACACGGTGACCAGGCCCGGCCAGGCGGCGGTGTGGGGACTCGGACGAGTCGCCGCGCTGGAACACCCGGACCGCTGGGGCGGACTGGTCGACGTACCGGACGAGGCCGACGCACGTTCCGCGCGGCGGCTGCTCAACGCGATCGTCGCGGCCGACGAGGACCAGATCGCCCTGCGCGCATCGGGCCTCTTCGGACGCCGGCTCGTGCGCGCCCCGCGCCCGGCCGACGCGGACGCGGCATGGGAGCCCTCGGGCACCGTCCTGATCACCGGCGGCACCGGCGCGCTCGGCGCCCGGATGGCCCGCTGGGCGGCCGGGAACGGCGCCGAGCACCTGGTGCTGACCAGCCGCAGAGGCGCGGACGCGCCCGGCGCACCGGACCTCGCCCGCGAACTGGAGGCCCTCGGCGCCAGGGTCACCCTCGCGGCCTGCGACCTGGCCGACCGCGAACAGGTCGCCGTGCTGCTCGGCACATGCAACGGCGCGACGGCCCCGCTGACGGCCGTCGTACACGCGGCCGGTGTCCTGGAGGACGGCATCCTCGACGCGCTCAGCCCCGAACGCATCGCCGCGGTCATGGCACCCAAGGCGGGCGCCGCGCTGCTCTTGGACGAGCTCACCCGCGAACTCGTCCCGGAACTCGACGCGTTCGTCCTGTTCGCCTCCACCGCCGGTATCTGGGGCGGCCCCGGGCAGGCGAACTACGCGGCCGCCAACGCGGTGCTCGACGCCCTCGCCGAGCACCGGCGGGCCGACGGACTCGCCGCCACCTCGATCGCGTGGGGCCCCTGGTCCGACGCCGGCATGGCGGACAGCGCGGCCGTCGAGGCCCGGCAGCGCAAGGGCGGCGTCCACTCGCTGGCCCCCGACCCCGCCGTCGCCGTACTGCGGCAGGCGGTCGGTGACGGGGACGCCACGCTCACCGTCGCCTCCATCGACTGGGACATCTACGCCCCCGCCTTCACGGCGAGCCGCCGCAGCACACTCCTCGACGGAATCCCGGAAGCCCGCAGGGCCCTGGAGACGGCGAGTACCGACGCCACCGCGGCCGGCCCCGACTCGCTCGCCGCCCGGCTGGCCGGGCTCACCGAGGCCGAGCGGGAACGCGAACTGCTCGACCTGGTGCGCGGCCACGTCGCCGCGGTCCTCGGCTTCGCCACGCCGACCGACGTGGAACCCACGCACGTGTTCTCCGACATCGGCTTCGACTCGCTCACGGCGATCGAACTGCGCAACCGGCTCAACTCGGCCACCGGGCTCCGCCTGCCCGCCACGCTGATCTTCGACCATCCCACCCCGGGCGCGCTCACACGCCTGCTGCGCCAGGAACTCGTCGGCGCTCTCGCCGGAGCCGCCGAACCGGCGTCCGCCGGCCCGCTCCCGTCCGGCGGCGGCCAGGACCACGACCCGATCGCCATCGTCGGCATGAGCTGCCGGCTGCCCGGCGGCGTCTCCTCGCCGGAGGACCTCTGGCAGCTGCTGTCCGAGGGCGTCGACGCGATATCCGACTTCCCGGACGACCGGGGCTGGGACATCGAATCGGTCTACGATCCCGACCCCGACAAGGCGGGCACGACGTACACCCGGCACGGCGGATTCGTCCACGGCATCGGTGAGTTCGACGCCGCGCTCTTCGGCATCAACCCGCGTGAGGCCCTCGCCATGGACCCGCAGCAGCGGCTGCTCCTGGAGACCGCCTGGGAGGCCACCGAGCGGGCGGGCATCGACCCGCTGTCCCTGGCGGGCAGCCGGACCGGCATGTTCGCCGGCAGCAACGGCTCCGACTACGGCGGTCTGCTGATGGCGTCCCCGCAGGGTGCGGACGGCTACTTCATGACCGGGAACGCATCCAGCGTCCTGTCCGGCCGGGTCGCCTACACCCTGGGACTGGAAGGCCCGGCGGTCACCGTCGACACGGCCTGCTCGTCCTCGCTCGTCGCCCTCCACCTGGCGTCGCAGGCGCTGCGCGGCGACGAGTGCGACCTCGCCCTCGCCAGCGGTGTCACGCTCATCTCCACGCCCACCCCGTTCGTGAGCTTCAGCCGTCAGCACGGACTGGCCGTCGACGGCCGGTGCAAGGCGTTCTCCGACGAGGCCGACGGCACCGGCTGGGCCGAGGGTGTCGGCGTCCTCGTCCTCGAACGGCTCTCGGACGCCCGCCGCAACGGCCACGAGGTGCTCGCCCTCGTCACCGGAAGCGCCACAAACCAGGACGGTGCCTCGAACGGCCTCACCGCCCCCAACGGCCCCTCCCAGCAGCGTGTCATCCGGCAGGCACTGGCCACCGCCGGACTGTCGTCGGCAGACGTGGACGCGGTCGAGGCGCACGGCACGGGCACCTCGCTCGGTGACCCGATCGAGGCGCAGGCCCTGCTCGCCACGTACGGCCAGGACCGGCCCGCGGACCGTCCGCTGTGGCTGGGCTCGGTGAAGTCGAACATCGGCCACACCCAGGCCGCCGCAGGTGTCGCCGGTCTGATCAAGATGGTGCTGGCGATGCGGCACGAGGTACTGCCCGGCACCCTGCACGTGAACGAGCCGTCGACACACGTCGACTGGTCGTCCGGCGCCGTGGAGCTGCTGTCCGAGGCCCGTCCGTGGCCGCGCGGCGACCGGCCGAGGCGCGCGGGCGTGTCGTCGTTCGGCATCAGCGGGACGAACGCCCACGTGATCATCGAGGAGGCGCCCGACGTCGCACGGGCACCGGCCACGGTCCCGGACGTCGAGCTTCCGGCGGTGCCGTGGGTGGTGTCCGCGAAGACGGGCACCGCGCTCACCGCACAGGCGGCGCGGCTGGCCTCCGGGGTGGACGGTCCGGAGGCGGTCGACGTCGGCCTGTCGCTGGCGACGGGCCGCGCGGCAATGGAGCACCGAGCCGTCGTTGTCGGTGCCGACGCCGATGAGCTGCGGACGGCACTGACGGCCCTGGCTGCCGGTGAACCCACACCGCGCACCGCCACCGGCCGGGCCCGCACGGCCCCCACCGGGTTCGTGTTCTCGGGTCAGGGCGGCCAGCGGCTCGGTATGGGCCGCGAGCTGGCGGAGGCCTTCCCGGTCTTCGAGACCGCGCTGGATGCGGTGTGCGCGCACTTCGACGGTCTGCTGGACCGGCCGCTGCGTGAGGTGATGTTCACCGACGCGGAGGCTCTCGGACGAACGGGCTGGGCGCAGCCGGCGTTGTTCGCGGTTGAGGTGGCGTTGTTCCGGCTGGTGGAGTCGTGGGGTGTCAGGCCGGATTATCTGGTCGGTCATTCGGTGGGTGAGCTGGCCGCCGCGCACGTGTCCGGGGTGTTCTCGCTGGCCGACGCGTGCAAGCTGGTCGCCGCGCGGGCCGGGTTGATGCAGGCGCTGCCTGCTGGTGGTGCGATGTGGGCGGTCCGGGCGACGCCCGATGAGGTCGCACCGTTCCTGGTCGAGGGCGTCTCCGTGGCTGCGGTGAACGCTCCGGGTCAGGTCGTCCTGTCGGGTGCCCGTGAGGCGGTTGAGGCGGTCGCTTCGTCGGCTGCCTTCGATGGCCGCCAGGCACGTTGGCTGGAGGTCAGCCACGCCTTCCACTCGGTGTTGATGGACCCGATGCTGGACGCGTTCGGTGCTGCGGCTGACGCGGTGACGTACGAGGCTCCGCGCATCCCGATCGTCTCGACCCTGACCGGTGAGCCGGTCTCCGGGTTCACCGCGTCGTACTGGGTGGACCAGGTGCGGGGGACGGTCCGCTTCGCGGACGCGATCACCCACCTCAAGTCCCTCGGCGTCGCGCGGTTCCTGGAGCTGGGCCCGGACGCGACACTGACCGGTGCCGTCGACGAGACGTACGACGGCGATTCGCTCACTGTGGCGGCGCTGAACCGAAAGCAGTCCGAGCCCGCCACCGCCGTCGAGGCCCTGGCCCGCCTCTGGGCCGATGGCGCCGGCGTCGACTGGGCGGCGTTCTACGCACCCACCGGCGCCCGCACCGTCGACCTGCCCACCTACGCCTTCCAGCACCAGCGCTACTGGCCGCAGGCCCCGGTTGCGCGGCCCGGTGACGTGTCGGCGGCCGGGCTCGCTGACGCCGGGCACCCGCTGCTCGGCGCCGCCGTGGCGCTGGCCGGTGACGACGGACGGCTGTTCACCGCGCGGATCGGCGTACGGGATCTGCCGTGGCTCGCCGACCACGAGGTCATGGGCACCATCCTCTTCCCCGGCACCGGATTCCTCGAACTGGCGATCCGGGCGGCCGACGAGGTCGGTTGCGACCGGGTGGAGGAACTGACGCTGGCGTCCCCGCTGGTGCTGCCGGCCGATGGCACGGTGCAGCTCCAGCTCCAGGTGGGCGCTCCCGATGCGTCCGGCCTGCGCCCGCTGAAGCTGCACGCGCGCCCCGACGACGCGTCGGCCGAAGCCCCGTGGACCCTGCACGCCACGGGACTCCTCGGCGGCGGCCGGCCGGAACCGGCGTTCGACCTCGCCTCCTGGCCGCCGCCCGGCGCCGAGACCATCGACGTATCCGACTTCTACGAGATGTACCGGCAGGGCGGATTCGCCTACGGCCCCTCGTTCCAGGGGTTGCGGCGGGCCTGGCGCGCCGGGGACGAGGTGTTCGCGGAGGTCGCTCTGACCGAGCCGTACGCCGCCGATGCCGCCGCGTACGGGCTGCACCCGCCGCTGCTCGACGCGGCACTGCAGGCGCTGACGTTCGTCGCACTCGACGGCAGCGGCCGCAGCAGACTGCCGTTCTCCTGGTCCGGTGTCTGCCTGTACGCCTCCGGTGCGTCGAGCCTGCGCGTACGGCTGACGCAGGCCGGGCCCGACGCGCTGTCCCTGGCCATCGCGGACGGTACGGGACAGCCGGTCGCCCACGTGGAATCCCTGGCGATGCGCCAGGTGTCGGCCGGGCAACTGCACGCCTCCTCGCGCACCACGGCATACCCGCAGGACGTGTTCCGGCTCGACTGGCTGCCCGTGACCATGCCGGTCCCCGGTGACAGCCCGGCCGCGGGCAGGCCGTGGGCGGTCCTCGGCGACGAGGACACCGGGCGCCACGGAGCGGGGCTGGCGGACGCGCTGACAGCGCACCTCGTCCCCGACCTGGACGCGCTGGGCGCCGACGGACCGCTCCCCGATGTGCTGTTCGTACCGTGCTCCGGTGCGACGGCGCACACCCCCGGTGCGGCCACCACCGACACGATCGCGGCCGACACCAGGGCCCTCACCGTCCGCGTTCTCGCCCTGCTCCAGCGCTGGCTCGCGGACAGCAGGTTCACCTCCGCACGGCTCGTCCTGGTGACCAGGGGCGCCGTCGCGGCCGGCGATCCCGCGGGACCGGGCGATCCGGCGGCCGCCGCCGTGTGGGGCCTGGTCCGCTCGGCCCAGTCCGAGGACCCCGGCCGGTTCGTGCTCGTGGACCTCGACGAGAACGAACCGCCCGCCGACGCGTCGGCCGGCCTGTTCGACGCGCTCCTCGCGTCGGACGAACCCCAGGTCGTCGTCCGCGACGGCGCGATACGCGCCGCACGGCTCGTGCGCCCCGCCCCGGACGGCGCCCTGCTGCCCCCGGCGGGCGCCGAGGCCTGGCGGCTGGACAGCACCGGCCGGGGCAGCCTGGCGAACCTCACCCTCGCCGCCGACCCCGAGCCGCTGGAACCGCTCGGACCGGGCCAGGTCCGGGTGGCGGTACGGGCCGCCGGACTCAACTTCAGGGACGTACTGAACGCACTCGACATGTACCCCGGCGAACCCGGCCCGATGGGCGTCGAAGGCGCCGGAGTCATCACCGAGGTGGGCCCGGAGGTCACCGGGTACGCACCGGGCGACCGGGTACTCGGCATGTTCGGCAAGGCGTTCGGACCGGTCGCGGTCGCGGACCGGAGAATGATCGCCCCGATACCCGAAGGCTGGTCCTTCGACCGGGCCGCGTCCGTCCCGGTGGTCTTCCTGACCGCCTACTACGCACTGGTGGACCTGGCGGGGCTCAAGCCCGGCGAGTCGGTCCTCGTGCACGCCGCCGCGGGCGGCGTGGGCATGGCCGCCGCCCAGCTCGCCCGGCACCTCGGAGCCGAGGTGTTCGGCACCGCGAGCCAGGGCAAACACGACACCCTGCGCTCCCTCGGCATCGACGACGCCCACCTCGCCTCCTCCCGTGACCTGGACTTCGAGGAGCGCTTCCGTAAAACGGCCGGAACCGGCGGCATCGACGTCGTACTCAACTCGCTGGCCCGTGAATACGTGGACGCCTCACTGCGGCTGCTCAGCGGCGGCGGCCGGTTCCTCGAAATGGGCAAGACCGACATCCGCACCCCGGAAAGCATCACCGGGGCACACCCGGGCGTGACCTACGCGGCCTTCGACCTCATCGAGGCCGGACCCGAACGCATCGGAGAGATGCTCACCGAGGTACTGGACCTCATCGAAGCGGGAGCACTCAGCCCGCTGCCGCTGACCACCTGGGACGTGCGCCGGGCACCGGAGGCGTACCGGCAGATCAGCCAGGCCCGGCACATCGGCAAGGTGGTACTCACCCTGCCCCGGCGCCCCGACCCGGACGGCACCGTCCTGGTCACCGGCGGCACCGGAGGCCTCGGCCACTACGTGGCCCGCCACCTCGTCGAACAGTACGGCGCCCGCCACCTGCTGCTCACCAGCCGCAGGGGACCGGAGGCCGAGGGCGCGGCCGGCCTTGTCACCGAACTCGAAGAGCTCGGCGCACACGTACGGATCGAGGCGTGCGACGCGGCCGACCGGGCCGCACTGGCCCGCACCCTCGCCACCGTCGAGGCGGCACACCCGCTCACCGCGGTCGTGCACGTCGCCGGGGTGGTCGACGACGGGGTCATCCCCTTCCTCACCCCCGAACGCCTGGACACCACCATGCGGCCCAAGGCGGACGCGGCCCTCAACCTGTACGAGCTGACGAAGGACGCCGACCTCGCGGCCCTCGTCCTCTTCTCGGGCGCGGCCGGCACCCTGGGCGGCGCCGGCCAGGCCAACTACGCGGCCGCGAACGCCTTCCTCGACGAGTTCGCCCGCTGGGCACGCCACCGGGGCGTCCCCGCCGTTTCGCTGGCCTGGGGGCCGTGGGTGGCCGACCGGGGCATGACCGGACACCTCACCGAAACCGACCTCTCCCGCATGGAGCAGGCCGGGCTCCGGCCGCTCGACGCGCAAGCGGGCCTCGGCCTGCTCGACTTCGCCCTGACCGCCGACGAGGCCGCCCTGCTCCCGATGCGCCTGGACACCTCTCCGCAGGCGTTCACCGCCGGACCCGTACCCCCGATGCTGCGCCACCTCGCGGGCAACGCCGCACCACGGCGCGCCCAGGCCGCAACCGCGGCCGCCGCGGAACCGGCCGCCGCACTCGCGGACCGGCTGAGCACCATGCCCGCCGCCGACCGCGTCGACCACCTGATCGACCTGGTCTGCGAACAGGCGGCCGCCGTCCTCGGACACGAGTCGGCCCAGGACATCGAACCGGAACAGGCCTTCCAGGGCTTCGACTCCCTCACCGCCATCGAACTGCGCAACCGGATGGGCACCATGATCGGCACCCGGCTGCCCGCGACGCTCATCTTCGACTACCCGACACCGGCAGCGCTCGTGGAGTACCTGCTGGCCGAATTCGTCCCGGACACCGCACCGGACGACACCGCCACCTCCGGTCCGTCGAACCCGGCACCGGACGCCCACACGGCCCTCGACGAGATCGAACAACTGGAGCGGACCCTCGACAGACTGGCCGGCTCCGGCCCGGCCGCGGACGACACCGTGCAACGGCGCCTGCGGGCACTGGCAGAGAAATGGGCTGCCGCGAGCGACACCGACGAACCCTCGGGCGACGGCGAGGCCGACGCGCTTGAGTCGGCAACAGCCGACGAACTCTTCAGAATGATCGACGGCGAATTTGGTGGGGCGTCTTGAGTGAGAACCCGGTTGTGAGCGCTGACGGCGAGCAGCAGAAACTGCTCGGCTATCTGAAGAAGGTCACCGGCGACCTCCGCCAGGCCCACCGCAAGCTGCGGGAGATCGAGGCCGCGAACACCGAGCCGATCGCCATCGTCGGCATGGGCTGCCGGCTGCCCGGCGGAGTCCGCTCACCTCAGGAGCTGTGGCAGCTCCTCGACCGGGCCGGCGACGGCATGTCCGCCTTCCCCCGCGACCGGGGCTGGGACCTGGAGCGCCTCTTCGGCCCCGACTCGACCCTGCCCGGCACGAGCCACGCCCGCGAGGGCGGCTTCACCTACGACGCCACCGAGTTCGACCCCGTCTTCTTCGGCCTGAGCCCACGCGAAGCCCTCGCCATGGACCCGCAGCAGCGCATGCTGCTCCAGACGTCCTGGGAGGCCCTCGAACACGCGGGCATCGACCCCACCACCCTGAAGAACACCGACACCGGTGTCTTCGTCGGCGCCGCCTCCACCGGCTACGGTTCCCAGCTGACCGAACTCCCGCAGGGCGTCGAGGGCTACCTCCTCACCGGCAACTCCATGGCCGTCGCCTCCGGCCGCATCGCCTACACCCTCGGCCTCAAGGGCCCCGCCGTCACCGTCGACACGGCCTGCTCCTCCTCCTTGGTGGCGCTCCACATGGCCGTCCAGTCGCTGCGCTCCGGCGAATGCTCCCTCGCCCTCGTCGGCGGCGTCACCGTGATGTCGACGCCCGGAATGTTCCTCGAATTCAGCCGTCAGCAGGGCCTGGCGACCGACGGCCGGTGCAAGGCGTTCTCCGACGACGCGGACGGCACCGGCTGGTCCGAGGGCGCCGGCCTGCTGGTCCTCGGCCGCCTCTCCGACGCCGTACGAGACGGACACCGGGTCCTGGCGGTGGTGCGCGGCACGGCCGTCAACCAGGACGGCGCGTCCAACGGCCTGACCGTGCCCAACGGCCCGTCCCAGCAGCAGGTCATCCGGGCGGCACTGGAGAACGCCCAGCTGTCCGCACCGGACGTGGACGTGGTCGAGGCCCACGGCACCGGCACCTCGCTCGGTGACCCGATCGAGGCGCAGGCCCTGCTCGCCACCTATGGCAAGGACCGGCCCGCGGACCAGCCGCTGTGGCTGGGCTCGGTGAAGTCGAACATCGGCCACACGCAGGCCGCGGCGGGTGTCGCGGGCGTCATGAAGATGGTCCTGGCGATGCGGAACGAGGCGCTGCCCAAGACGCTGTACGCGGACAAGCCCTCGACCCACGTGGACTGGTCGACGGGCGCGGTGGAGCTGCTCTCCGAGGCCCGCGCCTGGCCGCGCGGTGAACACGCACGCCGGGCGGGGGTCTCGTCCTTCGGCATCAGCGGGACGAACGCTCACATCATCCTGGAGGAGGCGCCCGCCCCGGCGGAGCCCCGGACCGCAGACACCGTGCGGCCACCGGTGATGCCCTTGCCGCTGTCCACCCGGCAGCCGGAGGCCCTCCCCGAACTCGCTTCCCGGCTCCGCGCATCCCTGACCGCGCACCCGGACGCCCGCACCCAGGACATCGGCCACACCCTGGCCACGGGCCGCGCCGCGTTCGAACACCGGGCTGTGGTCCTGGCCCACGACACGGAATCGGCCCTGACCGGCCTGGAAGCCCTCGCCAGCGGCACCGGCACTGCCGCCCGTGTGGTCCAGGGCACGGCTGCGGCACGGGGCGGCGCGCGGGGCCGCAGGCGGCTGGCGTTCGTGTTCTCGGGTCAGGGTGGTCAGCGGGTCGGTATGGGCCGGGAGTTGGCGGAGGCCTTCCCGGTGTTCGCGGCTGCGTTGGATGAGGTGTGTGGGCACTTCGATGGTCTGCGTGAGGTGATGTTCACCGATGCGGAGGCGCTGAAGTCGACGGGTTGGGCGCAGCCGGCGTTGTTCGCGGTTGAGGTGGCGTTGTTCCGGCTGGTGGAGTCGTGGGGTGTCAGGCCGGACTATCTGGTCGGTCATTCGGTGGGTGAGCTGGCGGCTGCGCATGTGGCCGGGGTGTTCTCGCTGGCGGATGCCTGCCGGTTGGTGTCGGCGCGTGCCGGGTTGATGCAGGCGTTGCCTGCCGGTGGTGCGATGTGGGCGGTTCGGGCGACGGTGGAGGAGGTCACTCCGCTGCTGGTGGAGGGCGATGGTGTGTCCGTGGCTGCGGTGAACGCTCCGGGACAGGTGGTGTTGTCGGGTGCTCGTGAGGCGGTCGAGGCGGTAGCGAGTGGTCTTGCTGATCGTCAGGGGCGGTGGCTTGAGGTCAGCCATGCGTTCCACTCGGTGTTGATGGACCCGATGCTGGACGCGTTCCGTGCGGCGGCCGACGCGGTTACGTATGAGGCTCCGCGCATCCCGATCGTCTCCACCCTGACGGGTGAGCCGGTCTCCGGGTTCACCGCGTCGTACTGGGTGGACCAGGTGCGGGGGACGGTGCGGTTCGCGGACGCGATCACTCACCTGAAATCTCTCGGCGTCACCAGGTTCCTGGAGCTGGGACCGGACGCGACACTGATCGGTGCCGTCGACGAGACGTACGACGGCGATTCGCTCGCTGTGGCAGCGCTGAACCGTAAGCAGTCCGAGCCCGCCACCGCCGTCGAGGCCCTGGCCCGACTCTGGGTCGACGGACACCCCGTCGACTGGCAGAACTTCTACGGTGCGACGGACGCACGGTTCACCGACTTGCCGACCTACCCCTTCGCCCGGGACCGCTACTGGATGCAGAACCCCGAAGGCGCTGTGGTTCAGCGACGGGAACGGGGCTCCGGCGACGGCCTGCGTTATGAGGTGTCGTGGGCGCCTTTGGTTTCCGTTGCTGGTGGTGCTGGTGTTGGGGTGTCGGGTGGGTGGCTGATTGTTGAGCCGGGTGGTGTTGAGGATGTGTGGGCGGCTGCGTTGGCGGATGAGCTGACGGGTCGGGGCGCGGAGGTGTCCCGGTTGGTTTTGGATGCGGAGGGCTTGGAGCGGGCGGTTCTGGCTGGCCGTCTTGGGGAGTTTGCGGGTGTTGGGCGTGTGGTGTCGTTCCTGGGTCAGGTGGAGTCGGGGGCCGGGGGTGTTGTGGGGTCGGCGGTGTTGGTGCAGGCGTTGGGTGATGCCGGTGTTGACGTTCCGGTGTGGTCGGTGACGTCGGGTGCGGTTTCGGTGGGTGCGGGTGATGTGGTTGCGCGTCCGGTGCGGGCTGGTGTGTGGGGTCTGGGTCGGGTGGTGGCTTTGGAGGAGCCGGGGCGTTGGGGTGGGTTGGTGGATGTTCCGGTGGGGGTGTCTGCCGAGGGTGTGGCCCGGTTGGTGGAGGTTGTGGCCGGTGCTGTGGGGGATGAGGACGAGGTTGCGGTGCGTGGTGGGACGGTGTTCGGTCGCCGTCTTGGACCGGTGAGTGCTGCCTCTGGTCCCGGTGTGGTGTGGTCGCCGTCGGGGACGGTGTTGGTGACGGGTGGTTTGGGTGCGTTGGGTGCCCGGGTCGCGCGGTGGGTGGTGGGCCGGGGTGCTGAGCGTGTGGTGCTGGTGGGCCGTCGCGGCATGGAGAGTGATGGTGCGGCGGAGTTGGTGGATGGGCTTCGTGGGTTGGGTGCTGTGGTGGATGTGGTGGCGTGTGATGTGGGTGTGCGGGAGGAGGTGGAGGAGCTTTTCGCCCGGTTCGAGTTTTCGGCGGTGGTGCATACGGCGGGGGTGTTGGACGACGGTGTGGTGGATGGTCTGACGGCTGAGCGGGTGTCCGGGGTGTGGGGGGCGAAGGCGGGTGGTGCGTGGAATCTGCATCACGCTTCGCTCGGTCGGGAGCTGGATGCGTTTGTGGTGTTCTCGTCGGCTGCGGGTGTGTGGGGTGGTGCGGGTCAGGGTGCGTATGCGGCGGCGAATGCTGCGCTGGACGGGTTGGTGGATTTCCGCCGGGGTCAGGGTCTGGTGGGCTCGTCCATTGCGTGGGGGCCGTGGGCCGAGGGTGGTATGGCTGATGACGTCACGGTGTTGGCCCGGATGGAACGCGGTGGGGTAAGGCCGTTGGATCCTGGTGCGGCGCTTGGGGTGCTGGGGTCCGCGTCGGGTTGTGTGACGGTTGTTGATGTGGAGTGGGAGCGTTTCGTTCCCGGGATGACCGCGTTGCGGGCGAACCCTCTGTGGGACGAGGTCGCGCCCCGTGGGGCGGTGGCTCCGGTGGTGGGTGTTGGTGGGCTGAGGGAGCGGTTGGCCGGGGTGTCGGGGGTGGCTCGGCGTTCTTTGGTGACGGATGTGGTGCGCGGGCAGGTCGCGGCGGTTCTGGGCTTCGCGGACGGGGCTGCGGTAGAGGTGTCGAAGGCGTTCCGGGATCTGGGCTTCGACTCCCTCACTGCCGTCGAACTGCGCAACGCACTCACCGCCGAGACCGGCCTCAAACTCCCCTCGACGGTCGTCTTCGACTACCCCTCGGTCGAGGCTCTGGCCGCCTTCGTGGTGACCGAGCTGTTCGGTGTGGAGGAGGAGGGTGCGGCGCTGGGTGTGGTGGCGGCGCGTCAGGCCGATGCTGATGATCCGGTGGTCGTGGTGGGGATGGGTTGCCGGTTCCCGGGTGCGGTGGATTCGCCGGAGGGGTTGTGGCGGCTGCTGGCTGAGGGCACTGATGCGATGGGTGGGTTCCCCGCGGATCGCGGCTGGGAGCTGATCAGCGGTGTCGGTGGTGACTATGCCCGGGTCGGTGGGTTCGTCGAGGGCGTGGCGGACTTCGATGCCGGTCTGTTCGGGATCTCGCCGCGTGAGGCACTCGCCATGGACCCGCAGCAGCGGCTGCTGCTTGAGGTGGTGTGGGAGTCGCTGGAGCGGTCGGGCATCGCACCGTTCTCGTTGCGTGGCCTGCCGGTCGGGGTCTTCGCGGGGACGAACGGCCAGGACTACCCCGCGGCGTTGGCACTGGCGGGGGAGCCCGCTGATGGTTACGGCGGGACTGGAAGCTCGGGCAGTGTCCTGTCCGGGCGGGTCTCGTACGCACTCGGGCTTGAGGGTCCGGCCGTGACTATTGATACGGCGTGCTCGTCGTCATTGGTGGCTCTTCACCTTGCGGCGCAGGCGTTGCGGTCGGGTGAATGTGATCTTGCGCTGGCCGGTGGTGTGACGGTGATGTCGACGCCGGGTGCGTTCGTGGAGTTCGAGCGGCAGGGTGGTCTGGCCGGGGACGGCCGGTGCAAGGCGTTCTCGGACGATGCGGACGGTACGGGCTGGGGCGAGGGAGCGGGTCTCCTGGTCCTGGAGCGGTTGTCGGATGCCCGGACCCATGGGCACGAGGTGCTGGCGGTGTTGCGCGGGAGCGCGGTCAATCAGGATGGTGCGTCCAATGGTCTGACGGCGCCGAACGGTCCCTCGCAGCAGCGGGTGATTCGGCAGGCGCTGGCGAATGCGGGGTTGTCGGGCGCTGAGGTGGACGCGGTCGAGGCGCACGGCACGGGCACCTCGTTGGGTGACCCGATCGAGGCGCAGGCGCTGCTGGCCACGTACGGCAAGGACCGGCCCCAGGACCAGCAGCCGTTGTGGCTCGGCTCGATCAAGTCGAACATCGGTCACACGCAGGCGGCCGCAGGCGTCGCGGGTGTGATGAAGATGATTCTGGCGATGCGGCACGGTGTGTTGCCGCAGTCGTTGCACGTCGGTACCCCGTCCTCGCACGTGGACTGGTCGGACGGTGCGGTTGAGCTGCTGGCCGAGGCGCGGGACTGGGCGCCCGGTGACCGGCCGAGGCGGGCGGGTGTGTCCGCGTTCGGCGTCAGCGGGACAAACGCACACGTGATCATCGAAGAGGCGCCGACTTCTCAGACAGCGCCGGACCCGCAGGGGCTGCTGGAACTTCCCGTGGTGCCGTGGGTGGTATCCACGAACGTGGGCACCGCGCTGTCCGCACAAGCTGCGCGGCTGGCTTCCGGTGTGGACGGCCTGGACGCCGTCGATGTCGGCCTGTCGCTGGCGCAGACCCGGGCAGCGCTGGAGCACCGCGCCGTCGTTCTCGGTGCGGACGCCGATGAGCTGCGGGCGGCACTGACGGCTCTGGCGGCCGGTGACTCCACACCGAGCATCGTCACCGGCCGGACCCGCACAGGGCCTACAGGGTTCGTGTTCTCGGGTCAGGGTGGTCAGCGGGTCGGTATGGGGCGTGAGTTGGCGGAGGCCTTCCCGGTGTTCGCGGCTGCGTTGGATGAGGTGTGTGGGCACTTCGATGGTCTGCGTGAGGTGATGTTCACCGATGCGGAGGCGTTGAAGTCGACCGGTTGGGCGCAGCCGGCGTTGTTCGCGGTCGAGGTGGCGTTGTTCCGGCTTCTTGAGTCGTGGGGGGTGCGCCCGGACTACCTGGTGGGTCATTCGGTGGGTGAGCTGGCGGCTGCGCATGTGTCCGGGGTGTTCTCGCTGGCGGACGCCTGCAAGCTGGTGTCGGCGCGTGCCGGGTTGATGCAGGCGTTGCCTGCTGGTGGTGCGATGTGGGCGGTTCGGGCGACGCTCGACGAGGTCACTCCGCTGCTGGTCGAGGGCGATGGTGTGTCCGTGGCTGCGGTGAACGCTCCCGGTCAGGTGGTGCTGTCGGGTGCCCGGGAGGCGGTCGAGGCGGTAGCGAGTGGTCTTGCTGATCGGCAGGGGCGGTGGCTTGAGGTCAGTCACGCGTTCCACTCGGTGTTGATGGACCCGATGCTGGACGAGTTCCGTGCGGCGGCGGATGCGCTGGAGATGCGCAGCCCCGGGATACCCGTCGTATCGACGCTGACGGGTGAGCTGGTCTCCGAGTTCACCGGGTCGTACTGGGTGGATCAGGTGCGGGGGACGGTTCGTTTCGCGGATGCCGTTTCCCGGCTGAGGGCACTGGGGGTGGCGCGTCTGGTGGAGATCGGGCCGGATGCTTCTCTGGTCGGTGCGATCGGTGAGGCGGCTGACGATGCGGTGTTCGCTGTCTCGATGCTGCGTCGGGACAAGCCTGAGCCAGTCACCGCGGTCGCCGCCTTGGCCCGGCTGTGGGCGGCCGGCGCCGATGTCGACTGGGCGTCGTTCTACGGGCCCACCGGCGCCCGCACCGTCGACCTGCCTACGTATGCGTTTCAGCGTCAGCGTTTCTGGCCGAGTGTGCGGCGGGAGCCGGTGGTGGCGTCGGCTGCTGTTGATGCGGTGTTCTGGGATGCGGTGGAGCGTGGTGACGGTGAGTTGTTCGCGGCGGAGTTCGGTGTGGATGTCGGGGCGCCGTTGCGGGAGACGTTGCCGGCGTTCTCGGCGTGGCAGCGTCGGCGTCGTGAGCGTGAGGTAGCGGACAGGCTGCGTTATGAGGTGTCGTGGGCGCCTTTGGTTTCCGTTGCTGGTGGTGCTGGTGTTGGGGTGTCGGGTGGGTGGCTGATTGTTGAGCCGGGTGGTGTTGAGGATGTGTGGGCGGCTGCGTTGGCGGATGAGCTGACGGGTCGGGGCGCGGAGGTGTCCCGGTTGGTTTTGGATGCGGAGGGCTTGGAGCGGGCGGTTCTGGCTGGCCGTCTTGGGGAGTTTGCGGGTGTTGGGCGTGTGGTGTCGTTCCTGGGTCAGGTGGAGTCGGGGGCCGGGGGTGTTGTGGGGTCGGCGGTGTTGGTGCAGGCGTTGGGTGATGCCGGTGTTGACGTTCCGGTGTGGTCGGTGACGTCCGGTGCGGTCTCGGTGGGTGCGGGTGATGTGGTTGCGCGTCCGGTGCGGGCTGGTGTGTGGGGTCTGGGTCGGGTGGTGGCTTTGGAGGAGCCGGGGCGTTGGGGTGGGTTGGTGGATGTGCCGGAGGTGCCGGTGGGGGGTGCGGTGGGCCGGCTGGTGGAGGTGCTGGCCGGTGGTTTCGGTGATGAGGACGAGGTGGTGGTGCGTGGTGGGGCGGTGCTGGGGCGTCGGCTCGGTCCTGCCCGGCCTGGGGGTGTGGTGTGGTCGCCGTCTGGGACGGTGTTGGTGACGGGTGGTTTGGGTGCGTTGGGTGCCCGGGTCGCGCGGTGGGTGGTGGGCCGGGGTGCTGAGCGTGTGGTGTTGGTGGGCCGTCGTGGGATGGAGTCCGTTGGTGCGGCGGAGTTGGTGGATGGGCTTCGTGGGTTGGGTGCTGTGGTGGATGTGGTGGCGTGTGATGTGGGTGTGCGGGAGGAGGTGGAGGAGCTTTTCGCCCGGTTCGAGTTTTCGGCTGTGGTGCATACGGCGGGGGTGTTGGACGACGGTGTGGTGGATGGTCTGACGGCCGAGCGGGTGTCCGGGGTGTGGGGGGCGAAGGCGGGTGGTGCGTGGAATCTGCATCACGCTTCGCTCGGTCGGGACTTGGATGCGTTTGTGGTGTTCTCGTCGGCTGCGGGTGTGTGGGGTGGTGCGGGTCAGGGTGCGTATGCGGCGGCGAATGCTGCGCTGGACGGGTTGGTGGATTTCCGCCGGGGTCAGGGTCTGGTGGGCTCGTCCATTGCGTGGGGTCCTTGGGCCGAGGGGGGTATGGCTGATGACGTCACGGTGTTGGCCCGGATGGAGCGTGGTGGGGTAAGGCCGCTCGACCCCGACTCCGCCTTGGGTGTGCTGGGGTCTGCGTCGGGTTGTGTGACGGTTGTTGATGTGGAGTGGGAGCGTTTCGTTCCCGGGATGACCGCGTTGCGGGCGAATCCTCTGTGGGACGAGGTCGCGCCGCGTGGGGCGGTGTCTCCGGTGGTGGGTGTTGGTGGGCTGAGGGAGCGGTTGGCCGGGGTGTCGGGGGTGGCTCGGCGTTCTTTGGTGACGGATGTGGTGCGCGGGCAGGTCGCGGCGGTTCTGGGCTTCGCGGACGGGGCTGCGGTAGAGGTGTCGAAGGCGTTCCGGGATCTGGGCTTCGACTCCCTGACGGCCGTCGAACTGCGCAACGCGCTCACCGCCGAGACCGGCCTCAAACTCCCCTCGACGCTCGCCTTCGACCACCCGACCACCCTCGCCCTCGCCGAGTTCCTGCTCGGTGAGCTGTCCGAGGATTCGGCCGACGATGCCCCGGACGTGGCAGCCGAACTGGACCGGCTCGAAACCGCCCTGCTGGCTCTGCCCGCTCCCGAATACGCGCGGCTGAGGATCGCCTCGCGCCTGCAACAACTGATGAAACGACTGGACGGTGCGCCATCTGACGCGAATGCCGTGGACATCTCGGCAAAGATCGAGGCCGCTACATCCAACGACATCTTCGCTCTTATTGATCACGAGATCGGGACGCGGTGAGCTTGATGAGTAACGAGGACAAGCTTCTCGGATACTTGAAGAAGGTCACGCTTGAGCTTCATGAGACCAAGCAGCGCCTTCACAGCATGGAATCCGCAGGAACCGAACCCGTGGTCGTCGTCGGCATGGGCTGCCGCTTCCCCGGTGGGGTGAACTCGCCGGACGACCTCTGGCGGCTGGTGGCGGACGGTGTCGACGCGCTCGGCGCGTTCCCCCCGGACCGGGGCTGGGACGCCCTCCAGGGCGTCGGTGGGTTCGTCGAGGGTGTGGCGGATTTCGATGCCGGTCTCTTTGGGATCTCGCCGCGTGAGGCACTGGCGATGGACCCGCAGCAGCGGCTGCTGCTTGAGGTGGTGTGGGAGTCGCTGGAGCGGTCGGGCATCGCACCGTTCTCCTTGCGTGGCCTGCCGGTCGGCGTCTTCGCCGGGACGAACGGGCAGGACTACCCGACAGCATTGGCGCTGGCGGGGGAGTCGGCCGAGGGGTACGGCGGGACGGGAAGCTCGGGCAGCGTCCTGTCGGGGCGCATCTCCTACGCGCTGGGCCTTGAGGGGCCGGCCGTCACCATCGATACGGCGTGTTCGTCGTCGTTGGTGGCCCTTCATCTTGCCGCGCAGTCGTTGCGGTCGGGTGAGTGTGATCTTGCGCTGGCCGGTGGTGTGACGGTGATGTCGACGCCGGGTGCGTTCATCGAGTTCGAGCGGCAGGGTGGTCTGGCCGGGGACGGCCGGTGCAAGGCGTTCTCGGACGATGCGGACGGTACGGGCTGGGGCGAGGGCGCCGGCGTTCTGGTCCTGGAGCGGCTGTCGGACGCCCGACGCAGCGGGCACCAGGTCCTGGCGGTGTTGCGCGGAAGTGCGGTCAATCAGGACGGTGCGTCCAATGGTCTGACGGCGCCGAACGGTCCCTCGCAGCAGCGTGTCATCCGTGAGGCGCTGGCCAGTGCGCGTCTCTCGTCGGCGGATGTGGACGTGGTGGAGGCACACGGTACGGGTACCAAGCTGGGTGACCCGATCGAGGCCCAGGCCCTGCTGGCCACGTACGGGCAGGACCGGCCTGCGGACCAGCCGCTGTGGCTCGGCTCGATCAAGTCGAACATCGGGCACACGCAGGCGGCCGCAGGCGTCGCGGGCGTCATGAAGATGATTCTGGCGATGCGGCACGGTGTACTGCCCCGGTCCCTCCACGTCGGTACCCCGTCCTCGCACGTCGACTGGTCCGCCGGCGCGGTGGAACTGCTGGCCGAGCCACGCGCGTGGCCGCACTCCGAGCGGGTACGCCGGGCTGGAGTGTCGTCCTTCGGGATCAGCGGGACGAACGCGCACGTTCTCGTCGAGGAGGCGCCGCCCTCTCAGCTGGCCCAGGTACCGCAGGAGCTGCTGGAGCTTCCGGTGGTGCCATGGGTGGTGTCGTCGAAGTCGGCGGCGGGGGTTGCGGATCAGGCGCGTCGACTGGCTTCCGGTGTGGACGGCCTGGACGCGTGTGACGTCGGTCTGTCGCTGGGGACGACCCGGGCAGCGCTGGAGCACCGTGCAGTGGTCCTCGGCGCGGACACCGGTGAGCTGCGGGCGCGGTTGGGTGAGCCGTTGGTGCCGGTGGTGGCCCGGGACGGTCTGACCGGGTTCGTGTTCTCGGGTCAGGGGGGTCAGCGGGTCGGTATGGGCCAGGAGCTGGCCGAGTCCTTCCCGGTGTTCGCAGCCGCTCTGGATGAGGTGTGTGCGCACTTCGATGGTCTGCGTGAGGTGATGTTCACCGACGCTGAGGCGCTGAAGTCCACGGGCTGGGCGCAGCCCGCGCTGTTCGCGGTCGAGGTGGCGCTGTTCCGGCTTCTTGAGTCGTGGGGGGTTCGCCCGGACTACCTGGTGGGCCACTCGGTGGGTGAGCTGGCCGCCGCGCACGTGGCCGGGGTGTTCTCGCTGGCGGACGCCTGCAAGCTGGTGGCCGCGCGTGCCGCGTTGATGCAGGCGTTGCCTGCCGGTGGTGCGATGTGGGCGGTCCGGGCCACGCTCGACGAGGTCACCCCGCTGCTGGTGGACGGTGTCTCCGTGGCTGCGGTGAACGCTCCCGGTCAGGTGGTGCTGTCGGGTGCCCGGGAGGCCGTTGAGGCGGTAGCGAGTGGTCTTGCTGATCGTCAGGGGCGGTGGCTGGAGGTCAGTCACGCGTTCCACTCGGTGCTGATGGACCCGATGCTGGACGAGTTCCGTGCGGCGGCCGACGCGCTGGAGATGCGCAGCCCCGAGATACCCGTCGTATCGACGCTGACGGGTGAGCCGATAGCCCGGTTCACCGGGTCGTACTGGGTGGACCAGGTGCGCGGCACGGTCCGCTTCGCCGACGCGATCACCCACCTGAAGTCCTCCGGTGTCACCAGGTTCCTGGAGCTGGGCCCGGACGCCACGCTGACCGGTGCCGTCGACGAGACGTACGACGGCGAATCCCTCGCGGTGGCGGCGCTGAACCGTAAGCAGTCCGAGCCCGCCACCGCCGTCGAGGCCCTGGCCCGCCTCTGGGCCGACGGCGCCGACGTCGACTGGGCGGCCTTCTACGCGCCGACCGGCGCCCGCACCGTCGACCTGCCCACCTACGCCTTCCAGCACCAGCGCTACTGGCCGACCGCCCGTCTCACCGCAGGACCGCGACCGCTCGGCTCCGCCGGGGCCGGGCACCCGCTGCTCCAGGCCATGATCGGTCTGGCGGACTCGGGGGACGTGCTGTTCCTGGGCGGGCTGTCAGCGCAGTCGCACCCTTGGCTCGCGGACCATCAGGTGGCCGGCCGGATCGTGTTCCCCGGAACCGGGCTGCTCGACCTCGCCCTGTGCGCCGGGTCGCGGGTGGGCTGCGAAAGGGTCGAGGAGCTGACCCTGACGGCTCCCCTGGTGATCCCGGAGAGCGGCATCGTCTACGTGCAGTTGCTGGTCGGTGCGCGGGACGCCGCCGGCTGCCGCTCCGTACAGGTGTCGTCGCGGCAGGACAGCGAACCGGCCGACCGGTGGACCCGTCACGCCACCGGCCTGCTCTCCGCCGCCCAGGACGAGGAACCGTCGTACGACCTCGCCCAGTGGCCCCCGGACGGTGCGCAGGAGGTGGACACGGCCGGGCTCTACGAGGCCCTGGCGGCGCTGGGGCTCCAGTACGGTCCTGTCTTCCGCGGGCTGCGCCGGGCGTGGCGGCGGGCGGACGAGCTCTTCGTCGAGACCCTGCTCTCCGACCCCGCTCAGCCCTCGGGCGCCGGCACCTACCCGCTGCACCCCGCCGTCCTGGACTCGGTGCTCCACGCGATGGCGCTCGGCGCCACCGCATCCAGCGGCGCCGACGCGGCCGGGAGCGGGACCCCCGGGCGGTTGCCGTTCTCGTGGAGCGGGGTGGCCCTGCACGCCGAGGGAGCCGGTGCGCTGCGGGCGCGCCTGACGCACAGCGGACCGGACAGCATCGCCGTCCAGGTGGCCGACGTCCTGGGCCGGCCCGTCGCGGAGGTGGCCTCCCTGACGCTCCGGCCGATGGCCGTGGACGCCCGGGACTCAGAGGGAGCCGGCGCAGCCGGCTCTGCGGACGACGCCCCGAAGGACGCCCTGTTCCGGCTGGACTGGATGCGGATCGCGGCACCGGACGCGCCGGCGGGACCCGGACCGGTGCTCCTGGGCGAGGACGCGGGCTCAGCCGCGTACCGCGACCTGGCGGCACTGCGTACGGCGATCGACGCCGGACACCCCGTACCCGACGTGGTCATGGCCAGAGCGGCCGGCACGGCCGCCACAGCCGACTCGGCCACGGCCTCCGGCGCCGGGCTGGCCGACAGCACCCACGAGGCGGTCCTGCACGCCCTCGCCCTCCTCCAGGACTGGCTCGCGGACGAGCGCTTCGAGACGAGCCGGCTGGTCCTGGTCTGCGAGGGGGCGGTCGCGGTCCGGCCCGGGGAGAACGTGCGGGACCTGCCGGGCGCGGCCGTCTGGGGCCTCGTGCGGTCGGCCCAGTCCGAACACCCGGAACGGTTCCAGCTCATCGACGTACAGGGTGGGCCGACCGCCGACGCCGAGGCCGCGTACGGCTCGTCCGAGCCGCAGCTCGCCGTCCGCGACGGCGAGCTGTTCGCCTGCCGCCTCGCCGTCGCACCGCCGACGGCCCAGGCCCCTGTCTGGGACCCCGACGGCACCGTGCTCCTCACCGGCGCCACCGGCGAACTCGGCGGCGTGATCTCCCGCCACCTGGTCACCACCCACGGGGTACGCCGTCTCCTGCTCCTCAGCCGTCGCGGCCCGGACGCACCCGGGGCCGCCGAGCTGACCGCGGAACTGACCGCACACGGCGCCGAAGTCACCCTCCTCGCCTGCGATGTGGCGGACCGGGACGCCCTCGCCGCCGCTCTCGGCACCGTCCCCGCCGGGCACCCGCTGACCGGCGTCGTGCACACCGCCGGTGTGCTTGCGGACGCGACGGTGATGTCCCTGACCCCGGAGCAGGTGGCGCGAGTGCTGCGCCCCAAGGTGGACGCCGCGCTCCAGCTGCACGAACTGACCCGCGACGCACCCCTGTCGGCGTTCGTCCTGTTCTCCTCGGTCTCGGCCGCGCTCGGCGCACCCGGGCAGGGCAACTACGCCGCCGCCAACGCCTTCCTGGACGCGCTCGCCCAGCGCCGCCGTGCCGAGGGGCTTCCCGGGCTCTCCCTGGGCTGGGGCCTGTGGGACGGCTCGGGCGAGATGACCGGCGAGCTGGGCGACACCGACCGGCGGCGCATGGCCCGCGGCGGTGTGGTGCCGCTGTCCATGGCCGACGGCACCGCCCTGTTCGACCTGGCCGCCGCCACCGGGCACGCGGCGGTGCTGCCCGTCCGCCTCGACCTCGCCGTGCTGCGCGAGTCCGCCGAGCACCTGCCACCGGTCTTCCGAGGCCTGGTCCGCCCGCCGCGGCGGCGCGCGGCCGCCGCGGATACGGTCACCGCGGACGCGCTGTCCGACCGGCTCACCCCGCTGCCGGCCGAGGAACGGCTCGCCGCCCTGCGCGAACTGGTCCAGGACCGGGCCGCCACCGTGCTCGGCCACGGCTCGGCGCACGACGTCGCACCCGACCAGCCGTTCCACGAGCTGGGTTTCGACTCGCTCACCGCGGTCGAACTGCGCAACCACCTCAACGCCGCGACCGGGCTGCGGCTCTCCGCGACCCTCGTGTTCGACCACCCGACCGCCGACGCCGTCGCCCGCCATGTGCTGGAGCGGCTGTTCGGGGCGCAGCGCCCCGAACGCGTCCCGGCCGCGCCCGCACGGACCCGGGGCCCGGACTCCGACGACCCCGTCGTCATCGTCGGCATGGCCTGCCGCTACCCCGGCGGTGTCCGCAGCGCCGACGACCTGTGGGACCTGGTGAGCACCGGCGCCGACGGCGTCACCCCGTTCCCCGTCGACCGCGGCTGGGACCTGGAACGGCTCTACGACGCCGACCCGGACACCGGTGGTGCGAGCTATGTGCGGGAGGGCGGATTCCTGCACGACGCCGCCGAGTTCGACGCGGCCTTCTTCGGTATCTCACCACGTGAGGCGCTGGTCATGGACCCGCAGCAGCGGCTCCTCCTGGAGACGTCCTGGGAGGCCGTCGAGTCCGCGGGCATCGACCCCACCGCGCTGCGCGGCGGGCGCACCGGAGTCTTCGCGGGCGTCATGTACCACGACTACCTGGCCAGGCTGCACACCGTCCCCAAGGGCGCCGAAGGGTTCCTGGGCACCGGTTCGGCGGGCAGCGTCGTCACCGGTCGCGTCGCCTACCTGCTGGGACTCGAAGGTCCTGCCGTGACGATCGACACCGCCTGCTCCTCCTCGCTGGTGGCGCTGCACCTGGCTGCCCAGGCGCTGCGCTCGGGCGAGTGCGACACGGCGCTGGCCGGCGGGGTCACCGTGATGGCGACCCCGGGTACGTTCATCGACTTCAGCCGGCAGCGCGGCCTCGCCCCCGACGGCCGGTGCAAGTCCTTCTCGTCCACCGCCGACGGCACCGGATGGGCCGAGGGCGTCGGCATGCTGCTGCTGGAACGCCTCTCCGACGCGCGTCGCCACGGACACCGGGTGCTGGCGGTCGTGCGGGGCTCGGCCGTCAACCAGGACGGCGCTTCCAACGGCCTGACCGCACCCAACGGACCCGCCCAGCAGCGCGTCATCCAGGAGGCCCTGGACCGTGCCGGACTGCGGCCCGCCGAGGTGGACGCCGTAGAGGGCCACGGCACCGGAACGGTCCTGGGCGACCCCATCGAGGCGCAGGCGCTGCTGGCCACCTACGGCCAGGACCGGCCCGAGGGGCTGCCGCTGCGGCTCGGCTCGCTCAAGTCGAACATCGGGCACGCCCAGGCCGCCGCGGGCGTCGGCGGCATCATCAAGATGGTGCAGGCCATGCGGCACGGCGTGCTTCCGGCGACGCTGCACGTGGACCGGCCGAGCGAGCAGGTCGACTGGTCGGACGGACAGGTCGAGCTGCTCACCGAGAGCGTCTCGTGGCCCGCGACCGCACACCCCCGGCGCGCCGGTGTCTCGTCCTTCGGCATCAGCGGCACCAACGCGCACGTCATCCTGGAGGCCCCGGCCGAGCAGCCGGTAACCGCCCCGGCCCCCGACACCCGGCCCGCGCCCGCCGTGCTGCCGATCCTGGTGTCGGCCCGCACCGAGGCGGCCGTACGCGGCCAGGCCGCGGCCCTGCGCGACCACCTGGCTCGGCAGCCCGGACTCACCCCGCTCGACGTCGGCTTCTCGCTCGCCACCACCCGCCCCCTCTTCGACCACCGGGCGCTCACGGTCGCCACCGGCCGGGAGGAGCTGCTGGCCGGACTGGACGCGATCGCGGCCGGCACCACCGCACCGGGCGTCGCGCACGGCCGGGCCGCGCCCCGCCGGGTCGCGATGCTGTTCACCGGGCAGGGCAGCCAGCGGCCCGGCATGGGACGCGAGCTGTACGCGGCCGAGCCGGCGTTCGCCGCCGCCCTGGACGAGGTGTGCGAGCACCTCGACGCCGAAATCGGCACGTCCCTGCGCGAGGTGATGTTCACCGACGCGCAGGCCCTGGCCGACGCGGGACACGCGCAGGCCCTCGCCGACACGGGATACGCGCAGCCCGCGCTGTTCGCCCTCGAAGTGGCGCTGTACCGGCTGTTCGAGTCCTTCGGAGTCGAGCCCGACCATCTGGTGGGGCACTCGGTCGGTGAGCTGGCCGCCGCCCATGTGGCGGGCGTACTGACACTGGAGGACGCCTGCCGGCTGGTCGCGGCCCGGGGCCGGCTGATGCAGGCACTCCCGGCGGGCGGCGCGATGCTGGCACTGCGGGCGACCGAGGCGGAGGTCGCCCCACTGCTGGGCGACGGGGTGGACCTCGCCGCGGTCAACGGGCCCACAGCAGTGGTGCTGTCGGGCGAGGAGGAAGCCGTCCTCGCGGTGGCCGGACGGTTCGCGGACCGTTCGAAGAAGCGGCTGCGGGTGAGCCACGCCTTCCACTCGGCCCGGATGGAACCGATGCTGGCGGAGTTCCGCCGGATCGCCGAGGCCGTCACCTACCACCCGGCGAGGATCCCGGTCGTGCCGACCGGCGGTGCGCACGCCGGTCCCGACAGCTTCGGTTCCCCGGAGTACTGGGTGCGGCAGGTACGCGAGAGCGTGCGGTTCCACGACGCGGTCACGCGGTTGCGCACGGCCGGAGTCGGTACCTTCCTCGAACTCGGCCCGGACCCCGTCCTCACGGCCGCCGTCCAGGACTGCCTCGCGGACGACGACACCGGCGAGGCGCCGGAACCGGTCGTCCGCGCGGCCCTGCGCCGCGGCCGCTCCGAGACCGGCACGTTCGCCGCGGGGCTCGCCCCGCTCCTCGTGCACGGCACCGGCACCCGAAGGAGGGAGCTCTACTCCGGCACCGGTGCGTGCCGGGTGGACCTGCCGACCTACGCGTTCCACCGGCAGCGGTACTGGGCCGAGAACGTCGTCGTCCCGGCCGACCTGGCGGGAGCCGGACTGACCGGCGCCGCCCACCCGCTGCTCGGCGCCTGCGTCCCGCTGTCCGGCGGGGGGTCCGTCTGCACCGGACGGCTCTCCACCGCCGCCCACCCGTGGCTCGCCGGCCATCTCGTCGCCGGGCGGCCGGTGCTTCCCGGCACCGCGCTCCTCGACCTGGCCGTGCACGCGGGCGACCACGTCGGCTGCGGTCTCGTGGACGAACTGGTGCTGTCCTCCCCGCTGTCCCTCGACGCGGGCGAGCAGCAGATCCAGGTCCTGACCGAGCCCGCCGACGCGGCCGGAAACCACACCGTGCGGATCTCCTCCCGGCCGGCCGACGCGCCCGCAGAGGAGCCCTGGACCCTGCACGCGACCGGAACCCTCACCCCGGCCGTGGCAGGCGACGAGCCGTTCGACACCTCTGAGTGGCCGCCGCGCGGCGCCGTCGAAGTGCCGCTCGACGGGCTCTACGAGGACGAGCAGGACCCGGCGGGGAACGGAGTCGCCTACGGCCCGGCCTTCCAGGGACTCAGCGCGCTCTGGCGGCGCGACGGAGAGGTCTACGCCGAAGTGGTGCTGCCCGAAACGGTCCATGCGGACACCGGGCGCTACGGACTGCACCCCGCCCTCCTCGACGCGTCCCTGCACTCCCTCGCCCACCTGCTGCCCGGCGCCGCCGGCCGGCTCGTGCCGTTCTCCTTCGGCGGCGCCGCCCTGCACGCCCAGGGCGCCACCGCCCTTCGCGTCCGGCTGACGGCGACCGGGCCAGAGCAGGTGGCGCTCAGCGCCGTGGACCCCGCCGGGCGGGCGGTCGCCTCGATCGCCGCGCTCACACTGCGCCCCCTCGCCACGGACGGCCCTCGCGAAGCGCGCCACCCGGACGCGCTGTTCCGCGTCGACTGGCAACCCGTGCCGGTGACAGCGCGGAAGACGGAGACGGAGAAGGGGACGGAACCGGAGTTCCGGCGCTGCGCACTGGTCGGCGCGGACCCGCTGAGGATCATGGACACCCTCTCCGGGGCGGGTGTGTGGACCGAGTCCTTCGCCGACCTGGAAGCCCTGTCGGACGCGGCGTCGGCGGGCATGACCCTGCCCGAACTCGTCCTGGTCTCCTTCGCCTCCGGTCCCGGAACCGACCCGGTCCGCGGCCTGCGGGACATCACCGGCGAGGCGCTGCGGACCGTACGGTCGTGGCTCGCGGACGAGCGGTTCGCCGGAACGAGCCTGGCCTTCGTGACACGCTCCGCGCTCGGTGACGGCACCGGACGCCCGGACGACCTGGCCTGTGCTCCGCTCTGGGGCCTGGTGCGGACCGCCCAGTCGGAGAACCCGGGCCGCTTCCTCCTCATGGACCTCGACGGGACGGAGGCCTCGGTCCTCGCCCTGCCCGCCGCCTTCGACACCGGAGAACCACAACTCGCGATCAGAGACGGTCAGTTGCGTGCGGCCAGGCTGGCCCGTGTCGCCGTACCCGAGGAGCCCGGCGCCGCCTGGGACCCGGACGGCACCGTGCTGGTCACCGGTGCCACCGGCGCCCTCGGCGGACTGGTCGTCCGCCACCTCGTCGCGGCCCACGGCGTGCGGCAGCTGCTGCTGGTGAGCCGCAGCGGCTCCGCCGCCCCCGGCGCCGGGGAGTTGCTGGCCGAACTCGCGGAGCTGGACGCCGAAGTCACCCTGACCGCGTGCGACGCGGCCGACCGGACCGCCCTGGCCGGGGTCCTGGACCGGATCGACCCGGCGCATCCGCTCACCGCGGTGCTCCACCTCGCCGGGGTCCTGGACGACGGAGTGATCACCTCGCTCACCCCGGAACGGTTCGAGACCGTACTGCGCGCGAAGGCGGAGGCCGCGCTGCACCTGCACGAACTGACCCTCGACGCGAAGCTCGCCGAGTTCGTGCTGTTCTCCTCGTCGGCGGCCACCTTCGGCACCCCGGGCCAGGCCAACTACGCCGCGGCCAACGCCTTCCTGGACGCCCTGGCCGAGCAGCGGCGCGCCGACGGCCTGCCCGCCAGATCGCTCGCCTGGGGCGCCTGGGAGCACGGCATGGCCGGCCGGCTCGGCGAAGTGGACCGCGACCGCATGACCCGGGGCGGCGTGCTGGCGCTGGGCGACGGGGAAGGGCTCGCGCTCCTCGATGCCGCCCTGCGGGTCGACGCCGCCCAGTTCGTGCCCGTCCGCCTCGACACCGCGGCGTTCGGCCCCGAACCGGCCCCGCTCCTGCGCGGCCTCGCCCGCCCGGCGGCCCGGCGCACCGCCGCGAGCCACGACACCGGCCCCCGTACGGGAGACCGGCTGCGCGGGCTGACCGGCACGGCCCGCCGGGACGCGGTACTCGACCTGGTGCGCGGTGCGACCGCCGCCGTCCTCGGGCACGCCTCGGCCGACGCGGTCGAGTCCGACCAGGCGTTCCTCGAACTCGGCCTGGACTCACTGACCTCGGTGGAGCTGCGCAACGCGCTGGCCGCCGAGACCGGGCTGCGGCTGCCGGCCACCGTCGCCTTCGACCACGCCTCACCGCTCGACCTGGCCGAGCACCTGCACGCACTGCTCGGCACGGCACAGGACGGCGCGGAGGACCGCACGGACACCGCGGCCGCCGTTGGCGGGCCCGACACCGACGAGACCATCGGCCGGCTCTTCCGCCGGGCCTGCGAGGAGCGCAGGCTGGCCGAGGGCTTCGGACTCCTGCAGAGCGTCGCCCGGCTGCGGCCGACCTTCGGCGACGGCGGCGAGGAGGCCGAGTCCCCCACCTCCGTCCGGCTGGCCAAGGGCGGCGAACCGGTCCGGCTCGTCTGCTTCGCCTCGCAGGTCGCCCTCGGCGGCGTCCACCAGTACGCACGGTTCGCCTCCGGGTTCCGTGAGGTGCGGGAGGTGATCGCGCTCGCGGTGCCCGGATTCGCGACCGGTGAGCCGCTGCCGGCCACCGAGGACGCCCTGCTCGACCTGCTGGCGCGGACGGTGCGCGAACAGGTCGGGGACGCGCCCTTCGCGCTGCTGGGCTCGTCCTCCGGCGGTGTACTCGCCTACGCGACGGCCGCCCGGATGGAACAGGAGGGCCGGCCTCCGGCGGGAGTCGTGCTCCTGGACACCTATGTGCCGGGCGACGACTCGCTCGGCCAGTTCGAGGACCAGCTGCTCGGCGGCATGTTCGAACGCGAGGCCGGCTTCGCGCGCATGGACGCCGCCAGGCTGTCCGCGATGAGCTGGTACTTCAACCTGCTGGGCGGCTGGCGGCCCGGGAAGCTCGACTCGCCCGTGCTGCTCGTGCGGGCCGGCGAACCGATGCCCGGCGGCGAGGAACTGGCCCCCGAGCGGTGGCAGACGGGCTGGAGCGAGGCGGACCGCGTCGTGGACGTACCGGGCAACCACTTCACCATGATGGAGAACCTGGCCGACGCAACCGCGGCCGCGGTCGAGAGCTGGATCCGCGAACAGTCGTTGTGAAAAAGGCCGTTGAAGGGGACACGGACGTGCGGCCCGGCGGCGTTCAGCGGCCGGGCCACGCGATGTCGTCGACGGCGGGGAACAGCCCGGCCGTTCGCCGGGTCTGCCCCGGGGGGCCGTCCCGCCGCGTCATGAGGCCGGGCCGGGCACCGCGCCTCAGGCCCGCCACGGTGCGGTGCGGCGCTCCTCGGCCAGCTGCTCCAGGACCGGAACCACCTCGGACGGGGCCGGCCGGGAGAGTGCCTCGTCGCGCAGCCGGGCGGCGTTGTCCAGGAAGTCCGGGTCCGCCAGGATCCGCGCGACCCGGTCCTGTACCGCGTCCGGCGTGGCCTGGTCGTGGGGGAGGAGCAGTCCGGCCCCCTGCTGCTCCAGACCGGCGCCGCGGTAGAGCTGGTCGGCCACCGGTGTGGTGACGGTGAGCTGCGGTACGCCGTGCACCAGCGCGTTCGCGTAGCTGCCGAAACCACCGTGGTGGATCAGCAGGGAGCAGCTCGGCAGGAGCGCGTGCAACGGCACCGACTCCACGACACGTACGTTGCCCGGCAGCGGGCCCAGTTCCTTGACCTGCGCGGGCAGCAGCGCGGCGACCACCTCGGCGTCGAGCTCCGCGAGCATGTCGAGGATCTTGCCCTTGGAGACGTAGTCCCCGCCGTAGCGCTCGGTGTTGGAGGCGCCGAGGCTCATGCAGATCCGGACCCGCTCCGGCGGGGTCCGCAGCCAGTCCGGGACGACCGCCGGGCCGTTGTACGGCACGAACCGTACCGGCGTCCGCAGCGCGCCGGTGTCCAGGCCCAGGCTCTCGGGCAGCGGGTCCAGCGTGAGCTGCCCGGTGGCGAATTCCTCGGTGAAGGTCCCCCCGAATTCGGCGGCGCGGCCGCCCAGCCATTCGGCCAGCGGATCCTTGCGCCGGTCCGCGGACACGTCCGCCGCCAGGCCCTGGAAGAGCCGGCGTTTCATCACCCACACGTCGGCGAAGCACAGCGACCGCACGTGTGCGGCCCCGACGACGCCCGCGACGAGGGGGCCGGCGTAGGTGAGCGGATCCCAGACCACGAGGTCGGGCCGCCAGGAGCGGGCGAACTCCACCATCTCGTCGATCATCGGCTCGTTGTACATCGCGCTGCCGTACGCGGCCAGCTGGGCCCGTTCGAGCTCGTTCTCGTAGGTCAGCTTCGCCGGATCCAGCTCGTTCCAGCTCGCCGACTCCCACTCCTCCTGCGACTGGCGATTCGAGGTCATCGCCGCGCTGATTCCGTCGTTCCGGCCGGTCGCCACGGCGGTCATGCCGGTACGGGCGATGACGTCGACGAGTTCCTCGCAACTGGCGACACGGACCTCGTGTCCCGCGGCACGCATCGCCCACGCGATCGGCGTCATGCAGAACAGGTGGGACTTCTCGGGAATCGTCACGAACAGCACACGCACGGTGGACTCCTGGGAGCGACAAGTGGTCCGAAGCCTCCCCAGCGTCGTCCGGCCGCCGGTCGAGCGGCGGGCCGCGGCCGGGCATCGGGGGAAACACCCAGAGTTTGGATGCATGGCCCGGCTGCCGGTGTGCGCATCCCGGGAGCGCGTGGATAGTTGCGGCAGCGGCGACGGCCCGGCCGGGCCGTCGCCCCAACGGACCAGTTGATCCGGGAGACTCGTCGATGGCTTCAGTGGGTTCCGCGGACCGGCCGACCGCCGTGGTGCTCGGCGCCGGCGGCTTCGTCGGCCGCAACGTATGCGCCGCGCTGCGGGCCACCGGCCGGCCGGTGGCCGCCGTCGCCCGCCGCCCCGCCGGCCTGCCCGACGGCTGCCGCCCCGTGCCCTTCGACGTCGCCCGCGGTGACCCCGCCGACCTCGCCGCCGCCCTCGCCCCGCTACGGCCCGGCCTGGTGGTGAACGCGGCGGGCGCGCTGTGGAACGTCACCGACGACGAGCTGACCGCCGGCAACGTGACCCTCGTCGAGAGGCTCGTGCGAGCCGTCGAGGCGCTGGCGGACCCGGTGCGGCTCGTGCACATCGGAACGGCCTACGAATACGGGGTGCACCCCGACGACACGCTGGCGGAGACGCTGCCGGCCCGCCCCGTGGGCCGGTACGCGCAGACCAAGCTCGCCGCCACCCGGATCGTCACCCGGGCCGCCGCCGAGGGACGGGTGAGCGCGACCGTGCTGCGCATCCCCGTCGCGCTCGGCCCGTTCATCCCGGCGGAGAGCCTGCTCGGCGGGCTCGCCCGGCAGCTCGCCGCGCACCCCGCCGAGTTGCGGCTGCCGCCGCTGGACGGCGTACGGCGGGACCTCATCGATGTCCGGGACGTCGCCGACGCCGTTCTGTGTGCGGCGCGGGCTCCCCGGCTGCCCCCCGTCGTCAACATCGGCTCGGGCCGTCTCGTCCCGCTGGCCGACACGGTGGACGCGCTGATCCGGATCGCCGGAACGGGCGCGAAGGCACCGGCGATCGTGCGCGGCCCGGCACCCGCCGGGCGCCGCGACGCCGGCGCCGGGGACCGGCCCCTGGACATCGGCCTGGCACGGCGGGAGTTCGGCTGGGCCCCCGCCCGCACCGTGACGGACGCGCTGCACGCCCTGTGGGGCAGCACCCGCGTCCCCCACACCTCACAGCACCACACCTGACCACCGCAGCGGACGAAGAGGGCTTCCATGACTGACACCGATGTGCAGTCCATCATCGAACTGACCCGCAAGTACCACCGGGAACAGGAGGCTTCCGGGACGGAGTTCGTCCCAGGAGTCACCCCGATCCTGCCGGCCGGCGCGGTCCTCGACGAGGACGACCGCGCCGCGCTGGTGGAACACGCGCTGCAGCTGCGCATCGCCTCCGGCGCCACCGCGCTGCGCTTCGAGCGGAAGTTCGCCAAGACGATCGGTGTCCGCAAGGCTCACCTGACCAACTCCGGCTCGTCCGCCAACCTGCTGGCGCTCGCCTCGCTCACCGTGCCGGAGCTGGAGGACCACCGGCTGCGCCCCGGCGACGAGGTGATCACCGTCGCCGCGGGCTGGCCCACCACCGTCAACCCCATCGTCCAGTGCGGTCTGGTGCCGGTCTTCGTCGACGTGGACCTCGCCACGTACAACACAACGGTGGAACGGGTCGAGGCGGCGATAGGCCCGCGCACCAAGGCCATCATGATGGCCCACACGCTCGGCAACCCCTTCCAGGCCACCGAGATAGCGCAACTGGCCAAGGATCGCGGGCTGTTCCTCGTCGAGGACAACTGCGACGCCCTCATGTCGACGTACCAGGGCCGTACCACCGGCACGTTCGGGGACTACTCGACCGTCAGCTTCTACCCGGCCCACCACCTCGCCATGGGCGAGGGCGGCTGCGTGCTCTCCAACAGTGTGGAGCTGGCCCGGATCACCGAGTCGATGCGGGACTGGGGACGCGACTGCTGGTGCGAGCCGGGCGAGGACAACAAGTGCCTCAAGCGCTTCACCTACCAGATGGGTGATCTGCCGCTCGGCTACGACCACAAGTACATCTTCTCCCACATCGGCTACAACCTGAAGTCGACCGACCTCCAGGCCGCCCTGGGCCTGAGCCAGCTCGGCAAGCTCGACGACTTCACCGCCGCCCGCAAGCGCAACTGGCAGCGGCTGCGCGACGGCCTTGAGGGAGTGCCCGGCCTGCTGCTGCCCGAGGCCACCCCCGGCAGCGACCCGAGCTGGTTCGCCTTCGTGCTGACCCTGACCGAGGACGCCCCGTTCCGCCGCGCCGAACTGGTCGACTTCCTCAACGCCCGCCGCATCGGCACCCGGCTGCTGTTCGCCGGCAACCTCGTACGGCACCCCGCCTACCGCGACGTGGAGCACCGGGTCAGCGGTGGTCTGGCCAACAGCGACATCATCATGGAGCGGACGTTCTGGATCGGCGTCTACCCGGGCATCACCGCCGAGATGACCGACTACATGGTCGCCTCCATCCGGGAGTTCGTCGCCAAGCACCGCTGAGCGCCGCCGGCCGGGCCCGCCCCGGGCCCGGCGCGATCTGACAGACACGGGATCTGGTGGGGCCGGCTGCCGCGGCCGGCCCCTGGACTTCAGCGGCGAGGGACACCATGCAGCCAATGCCACCCACCTCTCCGACCGCCCCCGCACCGGGCACAGAACGCGGGGGACGCCGTGTCTGACACCGAACGGACGGGCATCGCGATCCTGGGCGCCGCCGACATCGCCTGGCGCCGCACCGCCCCGGCCCTGCTGCGCTGCCCCGCTCTGCGCGTGGTGGCCGTGGCCAGCCGTACCCCCGACAAGGCGCGCGCCTTTGCCGACCGCTTCGGCATCGAGGCCGTGACCGGCTACCAGCGGCTCCTCGAACGCGAGGACATCCAGGCCGTCTACATCCCGCTGCCGAACGCCCTGCACGAGCAGTGGGCGGACGCGGCCCTGCGGGCCGGCAAGCACGTCCTGGTGGAGAAGTCGCTCACCGCGAGCACGGCGGCCGCCGCCGGCCTGGCCCGGACGGCCCGTGAGCGCGGCCTGGCCTTCATGGAGAACTTCGCCTTCCTCCACCACACCCAGCACGACCGGGTCCGCGAGCTGGTCGCGGAGGGCGCCATCGGCACGCCCCGGGTCCTCACCGCCTCCTTCGGCATCCCGCGCACCGACGGGGAGCTCATCCGCTACAGCAGGGAACTGGCCGGCGGAGCGCTCCGGGAGACCGGCTGCTACCCGATCCGCGCCGCCCGGCTCTTCCTCGGCACCGACATCGAGGTCGTCGGCGCCCGGCTCCGGTACGAGGAGGACGGCGGCTGCGACATGGCCGGATCGGTACTGCTCGCCGACGGCGCGGGCGTCACCGCCCAGTGCGACTTCGGCCTGGACCACGCCTACCGCAACACGTACGCGCTGTGGGGCAGCGAGGGCCGCATCGAGGTGGACTGGGCGTTCACCCCGCCCCCCGACACCCGGCCGCTGCTGCGGCTGCGCCGGGGGGACCACGCCGAGGAGTGGACCCTGCCGGCCGCCGACCAGTTCCTCCGCGCGGTCTCCGCCTTCGCGCGGGCCTGCGCCGACCCGGCCGCCCACACCTCGCACGCCGACGACGCCGTCCGCCAGGCCTCGCTGATCGAGTCGGTCCTCGAACTGTCCGGCGCCCCCGAAGACCCCGCCCGCGACCGGCTCGGACGGGCCGGGGCAAGGAGCGCGCATGTCCCCGGCTGACCTCCCCGCCCCGGCTGCCGCCGACACCCCGGCGCAGCCCGGAAAGCACGTGCTGTGGCTGGGGTTTCCCTCCTACGGGCACATCAAGGCGAGCCTCGGCGTCGTCGAGGAGCTGCTGCGGCGCGGCCACCGCGTCACCTACGTGATAGCCGACCGGTTCGCCGCCGCCGTCGGGACCACCGGCGCGCGCGTCGTGTCCTACGCCTCAACGTTCCCGGAGACGATCACGGGCAACGAGACCGCGACGGCGATGCTGCTGGCCTTCCTGGAGGAGAGCTTCGCGCCCCTGGAGGCAACCCTGGCGGCGGTCGCCGCCGACCCGCCGCAGCTGGTCGTGCACGACGTGCTCGCCTCTGACACCGCCACCGCCGTGAGCAGGCTGTACCGGACACCCACCGTGCGGGTCTACGCCGGCTTCGGCACCAACGAGCACGTCCCGCAGAACGGCACCGAGGCGGATCCCGCGCACACCCCGGTGGACCCGGACGATCCCCGGCTGCGCGACCTGGCCGCCGCACTGACCGCCCGGGTCGAGGCGGCCGGCGTCGCCGCCCTGTTCGCCGACGGGCGGACGGGCGGTGACGAGCCCGCCGTCAGCCTGTCCTTCGTCGTGCGGGAGTTCCAGACCAAGGGGGAGACCTTCGGCGACGACTACCTGTTCGCCGGGCCCTGCCTGCGCGCGGTGGACTTCGCGGGAGCGTGGGAGCCCCCGCCCGGCGACCCACCCGTGCTGCTGGTCTCGCTCGGTACCTCCGCCAACCGCCACCCCGGATTCTTCCGGCACTGCGCCGAGGCCTTCACCGGCACCCCCTGGCACATCGTGATGACCCTCGGCCGCGACGCCGACCCGGCGGAGCTCGGGACGCTGCCGCCCAATGTCGAGGTCCGGTCGTGGCTCCCGCACCTGACCGTGCTCGGGCATGCCGCCGCGTTCGTCTGCCAGGGCGGCACCGGCAGCCTGATGGAGGCGTTCCACCAGGGCGTCCCGGTGGTGGTCGTACCGCAGCAGCAGGACCAGTGGGCGACCGCGCGACAGGTCGTCGACCTGGGCCTGGGCCGGTCGATCAGCCCCGGCGACCTCGATGCCGAGACCCTGCGCACCGCCGTCGAGGCCATCGCGGACGACGCCGGGATGCGGCACCGGGTGAGAGAGCTGAGCCGGCGGGTGCGCACCGCCCCCGGGGCCACCGCGGCCGCCGACCGCCTGGAAGCCGTCATGGCGGACCGCGCCGCCGCACTGAGCTGACGCCGCGGCGGGAGCGGCCCCTCGGGCACTGGAGCCCCGGGGCCGCTCCCGCCGTCACCGCGCCGAGCCCGCCGAGCCCGCCGGGTCCAGCGCGTCCGGCGGGAACGCGGGCACGGCCCCCGCCCGCACGGCGTGGTCCAGCAGGGTACGGACCGCCGCGAGACCGTCCGCGCCGAGATCCTCGGTGTACTCGTTGACGTACAACTCGATGTGCTGCTTCTGCACTTCGGGCGCGAGCTCCTGCGCGTGCGCCCGCACATGGTCCCGCGACGCCTCGGGATCGGCCCACGCGTGCCGCACGGAGGCGCGGACGGCCTCGGCGATGCCCGCGAGCCGCTCGGGGCCCAGATCGCGCCGGGCGACGATCGCACCGAGCGGGATGGGGAGCCCGGTCCGTTCCTCCCAGGCCTCGCCCAGGTCGACCAAGCGGTGCAGACCGTACTCGTGGAAGGTGAACCGGGCCTCGTGGATCACCAGGCCCGCGTCCACCTCGCCGTCCCTGACGGCCGGCATGATCCGGTCGAACGGCATCACCACCGTGCGGATCTCCTGGCCCGGCAGCGCCTGCCGGGCCCACAGCCGCAACAGCAGGTAGGCCGTGGAGCGTTCGGTGGGGATCGCCACGACCCGCCCGCCCAGATCTGCGGGCTCGCAGGCGGTACGGGTGAGCAGCAGCGGTCCGCAGCCGCGGCCGAGCGCGCCGCCGCAGGGCAGCAGCGCGTACCGGTCCAGGACGTACGGCAGCGCCCCGTACGAGATCTTCAGCACGTCCAGCTCGCCGCGCGCGGCCATCGTGTTGGTGACGTCGATGTCCGCGATGGTGACCGAGGGGGACGGCACCCCCGGCAGCAGCCCGGCCGTCCACGCGTGGAAGACGAACGTGTCGTTGGGGCACGGCGAATAGGCGAGGTCCAGGGAGCTTGCCATGACACTCCTGTCTCTTTCCGCGGAGCGGCTATCGGGTCAGGTCCCAGAGCCCGAGGTACTTGTTGGGCGAGTTCTCGGGGATGAGGTCCAGCGGCTGCCCGAGGCCGAAGGGCGGCAGCGACAGATCGAGTTTCGCGTGCCGCAGACTCGGCTCCGCGATCCGCTCGGAGTTGGTGAACGCGTCCTGCTCCATCGTGGGATCGCTGGTGTAGCTCGTGGTGAGCAGGTACCGGCAGGAGCTGCGGAACCGCTCCAGGGCGGGCAGGACCATGCTGTTCGGCAGATGGATGAACACGTCGCGGCAGACCAGCAGATCGGCCGTCCGCAGCACGGTGGCCGTGATGTCGACGACCTCCAGCCGGTAGCCGCGCTCCCTCAGCTCGGGCCAGGTGGCCCGCTCGTGGACGTCGTAGCCCCGGTAGTCGACGCCGTCGAGGTCCATCGTGCTCATCCAGGCCAGATCACCGCAGCCGGCGTCGTTGAGCGTCTTCACGTCGTACGTCTCGATGATGTTCATGAGCCCCTTGCGGACCAGCTGGGTGTGCGGCTCACTGGAGCCCCACCCGCAGACCGTGTCGGGGGCCTGGTCCGGCCATCCTCGTGAGAAGACGTTCAGGCTGGGGTTGTACTGGTGGAGCTCCCGTGCATCAGCGCGACCTAGTTGGTTGATCACGGCATCTCGCTCTCTTCGGGAACGGGTCGTCGGCCCCCACGGGAGCACGGGTCCCGTGCGCCGAACCACACCGAGCGCCGGACACCAGGTGTTCTCCCGAACTCCGTGGCGAGCTGCAGCAACGGACTGGTGAATCGACCAGTGTTGGGCCGGTGCGGTGAGCCTTTGGCGCCGTCGCTGGCAAGCTGCTGCTCATGTCGGCGTACCACGTGGCGTTTCTGCCGTTTCCCGCGTTCGGACACATCAACACGACGCTGCCCGTCGTCACGGAGCTCGTACGCCGTGGCCACCGGGTGACCTTCGCGACCAACGCACGCTTCGCCCCCCTGGCGGCCGAGGCCGGCGCGACGGTGGTGGAGTACGAGTCCTGGCTCGCCTCGCGCAAGCTGCCCGACCGGGTGGACGCGGACTACATGGTGCGCGAGCCGGTCCGCTCGATCGACGAGGCCATCGCCACCGTTCCGGTCTACGAGGCCGGATTCGGCGACGACATACCGGATGTGCTGCTGTACGACGTCAGCACCTTCGCCGCCGGCCGGGTGCTGGCCCGCAAATGGCAGCGGCCCGCGATCGAGCTGTTCGCGACGTTCGCCTCCAACGAGCACTACTCACTGACGCAGCAGATCGGTGCGCTGTACGCGGACGAGATCGACCGGGAGCACCCCGCGCTCATCGACTTCTTCGTGAAGCAGGGAAAGCTGCTGAGCGACCACGGCCTCGCCGACGTCACGCTGGAGGAGTTCAACGCGGCGGCCGACGACGCGAACCTGGTGTTCCTGCCGAGGCCGTTCCAGCCGGCCGAGGAGACGTTCGACGAGCGGTTCGCCTTCGTCGGCGCGTGCCTGGGCGACCGGCCCGAGGACGCCCTCTGGAAGCCGCCGGGCGACGGCCGCCCGCTGCTGCTGGTGTCGATGGGCAGCTTCAGCTTCGACCACCAGAAGGACTCGCTGCGTACCTGGGTGGACGCCTTCGCGGACAGCGAGTGGCAGGTGATCGTCTCGGCGGGCGCGCTGGCCGACAGCGAGGACCTGCCGACGGTGCCGGACAACGTCCAGCTGCACCGCTGGGTGCCGCAGCTGGCGGTACTGGAGCACGCGGACGCGTTCGTGTCGCACGCCGGGATGAACAGCGTGATGGAGGCGATGTACTTCGGAACGCCCGTGGTCGCGGTGCCGCACATGCCCGAGCAGCGGCTCGTCGCGGACCGGCTCCAGGAGCTCGGTCTCGGCGTGCACGTGCCGCAGGCCGAGGCGAGCGGCGAGCGGGTGCGCGCCGAGGTGGACCGCATCGTCAAGGACGGGCGGACACGCGCCCGGGTCGATGCGCTGAGTGGTGCGATGCGTTCGGCCGACGGCCCGGTGCTCGCCGCGGACTACGTCGAGAAGGTGGCCGCGCGCGGGTGCTGACCGGCGCGGACCACCCCTGGCCCCGGGGCGCCGGCCTGCGTGCGGGGCGGCGCCCCGGCGGGGTGCCCGGGTCAGGCGCTGCAGTCCGGCCGCAGGCCCCGGGTGCGTTCTGCCCCCTGGCGGTCGGGGCGGATGTACTCGGGCAGGATCCGGGGCGGCCAGCACCCGATGCTGAACATGCCCATCGAGTAGGCCTTCGCCGCGAGCGCCGTGCGGTTGGGCACCTTGAACTGCCGCAGCAGGATGCTCACGTGGTACTCGACGCCCTGGCGGCTGAGGAAGAGCTTGGCCGCCAGGCGCACGGTCGGGTCGCCCGCCGCGACGCCCTCCAGGACCTTCGCGGTGAGGGCCGTCAGCTTCCGCTGCGAGCCGACGAGTTCCTGCCGGTCGTCGGCCGTCTCCTGCGGCGTGAACTGCGCCATGATCATCTTGACCCGGCCGCTGTCGTCCTTCACCGGGAACGCGGTGAGCTTCCCGGAGACCGCGGTGTCGTGGAACCACATGGCGATGGACCGGCTGACGACGGGGGCGTGGTGCTCCTGGACCAGCCGGCCGAACTGGCGCAGTACGTACTGGCGCACGCTCGGGTGCAGGAACTCGGCGAAACTGCGCTCACGGATCTCGTCGGGATAGCGGCCGCACTGCGTACTGAACGCGTTGTTGACCGACCGTACGCGCAGGGTCGGATCAAGGATCGCCAGGCCGACTCCCGAACGTTCGAACATGGAGAGGACCACGGCGCTGTACTCGTCGCTCCGGATCTCCGCGGTGAACAAGGACGATTCGGCGTCGCGTGGTTCGTCGACTGCCTGAGACGGTCTTCGCGCAGTGGTGGAAACCACCCCGGCCGGCTGCGGAAATTCGCTCCTGGTGCTGGTTTCTGCATGGAACATGTGCGCCACACCTTCCCCGATTTTGTGTGTATCGGCGGGCGCTCAGCAGCCTAGGAGTTCATGGCCGGATCTCGCTGCAGTCCTGGTAGTGCGCGACTAGCGCAACGCTCAGGAAGGCGTGGATCATGGACCTCCGGATCACTCCGGGGATCGGCGACCCGATCGTCAGGGAAGAGTCGACACGTCCTGCGCCAGGTCGTTCACCAGGCCGTTCAGCATCTCGGTCATCTCGGCGCGGGTGCCGGCGGCGCCGTAGACGTGGAAGTCGGGGCGGATCAGCGCGGCCGGTGCCAGCACGGCCTCCTTCAGCCAGGCGGTATACGTGCCGTCGATGTCGACATCGGGCGTCAGATGGACGATCGAGCAGCCCAGCGCGCCGAGCCGGCCGGCCAGGACCGGCTCCACCAGGGTCTCCGGGTCGTCCAGACTGAGCAGGGCGAAGGTGCCACCGCACAGCTCACCGGCGTCCGCACGGCCGGTGCGCGCCTGGGGAACGATCCTGCTGTCCGGTCCGGCGAACAGGCCGTCGGCGGACTGCTGGAACAGCCCCGCCTTCAAGGCCTCCTCCCCCGGGCGGGCGAACGCCTCCGGATCGCGGGAAGGAGCGTCGTCCGCCCCGCGCACGGCCAGCAGGGCACTGTCCCGGTAGCCGGCGACAGCCGGGTCGACCGTGCCGATCAGCTCGGCCAGGTTCACCGACATGTCGATGGTCCGCTGGGCGTCGGGGCGGCGCTCGGCCTCGTAGCTGTCGAGCAGTTCCTCACCGGCCGAACCGGCGAGGACCAGGTGGAGCTTCCAGGCCAGGTTGGTCACGTCCCTGATTCCGGTGCACATGCCCTGGCCGGCGTGCGGGGGCATCACATGGGCGGCATCGCCCGCGATGAAGACCCGGCCGGGACCCCGCGAGCGCCAGCGGTCGGCGTTGCGGCCCAGGCACGTGTAGGCGACGTACCGCTGGAGCGTCGCGTTGTCGGGGTTGACCCCGAAGTGGGTCAGCAGCCGCCAGGCGTTCTCCACGGTGTCGAAGTCCTCGAAGGACTGACCGGGAAGCCGCATGAACTCCCAGCGGCTGTGGGACGGCCCGGCCGACAGGTCGACGCGGGGCTGCGCAGGGTCGGCGACCTGCACGTTCTGCGAAGGGAACTGCGCGGTGTCGTGCGGCATGACGTCGCAGGCCATCCAGTCGGCGGCGTAATCGGACGCCGAGACCGAGACGCCCAGCCGCTTGCGTACGAAGCTGTTGGCTCCGTCGCAGCCGACCAGCCAACGGGCGGCCAGGACGCGCTCGCCGTCCTTCGAGCGGACCGTGAGCCTTACCGAGTCGTCCTCCTCGGTCAGACCGACAGCCTCGAAACCGCGCAGCACCCGCAGGCCGGGCAGCTGCTCGCCGCGCCCGACCAGGGCCGACTCCAGGCCCGGTTGGTAGAAGGAGGTCGCTTCCGGCCAGCGGTAGCGGTCGTCGTGGTTCAGCTCGAAGTGCATCAGCGTCCGGCCCTCGCCGTTGACCACGACGTAGTCCTTGGTCAGCTCACTGACCGGGGCGAGCGCGTCGGCGACGCCTATCGTGCCGAGGATGCGGCCGACATGACGGTCGAAGGAGACCGCCCGGGGCAGGTTGTAGGGCTCCACGTACTTTTCCACCACGGTCACACGCCAGCCGCGCTGGGCAAGCATGATCGACAGCACCTGTCCCACAGGGCCGTAGCCGACTACCAGGACATCCGCGTCCGCTGCGTCTTCATTCACGGCCCGACCGTAGTTCAGCGGGAGGCGTTGCAGGCCGGCTCCCGCACGGGTCAGGGACAAGCACCAGAATGAGCAGCCGTGGCTTGACCGGACCGGGATGCGGCCTTCACCGGTGGTGTGCGGGGAGTCAGCGGCGGTCGTACCTGTCCGCCATCGCGTGAAAGATCTTCTTGGGTTCCCAGCGGGTTTCGTCGAGCATGCGGACCACGCCGTAGGAGGCGATGTCACGCGCCCCGGGCTTGTCGAAGCCGGCGAAGGAGAACCACAGCGCGGTGTCCACCCCCTCTTCCTCGAAGACCGTCAGCAGCTCGGTGAGGTAGCGGACCTGCTCGTCCTCGTCCGACACCGGCCCCGGCGGCGGATCCCAGGCCATGCCGCCGAGTTCACCCGCCCCGAGGTAGGCGCAGGTGCCGTACTCGGTGACGGCGACCGGCTTGCCGTGGCGGCGGAACTCGCGCAGGTGGGTGCGGAAGGTGTCCGCGTTGTGGGCGCCGCGGTAGGCGTTGATGCCGACGAGGTCGAACGGGGCCCAGTCGATGGACTCCCAGGGGCCGGACGCGTAGGTGACCCGGCCACCGAAGTGTGCGCGCACGGTGGCGACGGCCTCGGCGAGGAAGCTGTTGACACGCTCGGTCGCCCGGCCCAGGTCGGACCACCACTGCGCGTCGGACCCCATGGAGTAGATGCGGCGGCCGAAGGAGTCACCGGGGAAGAAGCCGCCGCAGAAGACACTGATCTCGCACCCGGTCACGAACACCACCTCGGCCCCGGTCCGCCGTACGGCTTCGGCACGCCGGGCGCAGTCCACGAAGAAGGGCAGCAGACACTCCGCGGGGAGGTCGACGGGGAAGGGCGCGAACCAGACCTCCAGGCCGGCCTCGGCGGCGCTCAGGGCCGCCGTGCTCAGCCGTTCCGGGTCGCGCCCCGACACGCGTACCGCGTCGCAGCGCAGTTCACCGGCGAGCACCGCCATGTCGCGCCGGACCGCCTCCGGGTCGAAGGTCTTCCGGGTGAACTGCTCCCCGGGAAGGAACCCGGTGTCGTAGTTGATGCCGCGTGCGCGCACGTCACTGCTCCCCTTGTCTCCGAACGAGTCAGTGTGCCGGGTTCGGAGGCGGGCCGGACTCCGGAGGCGGGCCCGTCGTCCGTCGCCGGCACACTGCCGGCCTCGCGGTGGAGGAGGTGCCTTGCTTGCCGTGGTCGCTCAGCGTTCCGGACGCGTACGGCCGGCCGGAGCCGCACCGCAGGCGCTGCCGAACCAGCCGGCCAGCGCGTCGCGGAGCCCTTCAGAGGCCCGGTCGGACGGCTCACCGGGGGCGGCCGCCCAGGCGACGTAGCCGTCGGGCCGGATGAGCAGCGCGGCCGCGGGCGGCTGCGCGCAGCGGGCGGCGACGATGTCGACCCGGTCCTTCCATTCCGCCGCGGCTTGTGCCGGATACGGTTCCCCGGCCAGGTCGAGCAGGACCGGCCGGCCTGCGCGCATGAGTTCGGCGAGCCGTGCGGGGCCGCCGCCGGTCTCCAGGGCGAGGTCCGGGGCGAAGTGTCCCGCGAGCGGGTGCGCCGATGTCGTCCCGTAGCGGAGGTCGTCGCCGGCCAGCAGGTCGGCGACGCGCTGGATGTTGTCCTTGGAGTGCAGGAGCTCCCCGAAGAGCTCGCGCAGCGCGGTGACCTCGGGGCCGGGGGCCATGAGCGCCGTCTGGGCCTGGGTGTGCATGAAGACGCGGCGCCCGGCCGCGTGCCGCTCGGTGTGGTAGCTGTCGAGGAGGCCGGGCGGTGCCCAGCCGAGGATCTGCGCGGCCAGTTTCCAGCCGAGGTTGGCGGCGTCCTGGAGGCCCAGGTTGAGCCCGGGGCCGCCGACGGCCGAGTGGACGTGCGCGGCGTCCCCCGCGAGGAGAACCCGGCCGCTGCGGTAGACCTCGGCCAGCCGGGTGCTGCGGCCGACGAGGCGGCGCAGCATGTGCGGGCCGGGCCCGGACGGCGGGGCGAGGGGCAGATCGATGCCGAGTACGCGGCGGACGCTGTCGCGCATGTCATCGAGCGTCATCGCCGTGTCCTCGCCCTCCGGCGGGGAGCCCCATTCGAGGGTCAGGAGGCGGTGGTTGCCGTCCGGCAGCGCCGCGAAGGCGAAGATGCCGTGCTGGGTGCGGTTGAACGTGAACACCGGGCTCATCCGGCCGTGACCGGGGACGTCGAGCTCACCGGTGTCCGGCACCAGCGCCGAAGCGGGCAGAGTGGCATACGCGGCCCGGGAGACCAGATCGCAACCGGTAGCTCCCGGAAAGGAGATACCGGCCAGCTTGCGGACGGTGCTCTTCCCGCCGTCGCAGCCGACGAGGTGGCGGGCGCGCAACTCGTAGCTGTCGTCGCCGTACCGGACCTGGGCGGTCACCTGCTCCTCGGACTGGTAAAGGCCTGTCAGTTCATGCCGGCGGCGGATTTCCACCCCGAGCTCGCGGGCCCGTTCCGCCAGCACCTGTTCCATGCGCTGCTGCGTCACCGGCAGGACGGTCATCGGGTTGGCTTCCAGCACGCCCAGGTCCAGCGGGAGCGCGCCGAAGAGGTAGCCCGAGACCTGCTGGGGTACGCCGGCCACACCGCCGAACCGCTCGTACAGACCACGCTGGTCGAGGAACCGGACCACCTGGCCGGCCAGGCCGTTGGCCTTGATCTGTGGGCTGGGGTCTGGCAGCCGTTCGAGGACGACCGGCCGCACCCCGGCCATGGCCAGCTCACATGCCAGCAGCAGCCCGACGGGGCCGCCTCCGACGACGACGACATCGGCGGTCTCTGTCTCGACAGCCATCACAGATCTCCTCGAAGGTGGCGCTCCTGGGGGCACGCACAGGTGTACACGGCAAGTGGGCCGTGGACGACAACCGCGGTCTCGGCCATGGAGCTGACTCCGAATCTCCGCCGGACGGAAGAGAAGTGACGGGAGGTGAGACACGACGGAAGGTCCGGGGACCGGACCCGCGTCCCACCGCAACGTCCTTGCGCGCCCACACTAGACACGCCGTTCAAGGCCTGGTCCCACGGCTCCGGCGCACTAGGGAATCCCCTATCAGCTCCCCGTCGATACTGCCGTCATGTCGGTGACGATGAGCGCGGAAGAGCCGAGGTCGCTGACCGACGGCTGGTTGGCACAGGACCTCGACGAGTGGACGCGGCGCGTGCTGCGGCGCCAGTTCGATCCCGAACACGGATCGCCCTACTGGCTCAAGCGCCGCACCGAGCTGGACTTCGACCCGCTGGGACTCACCGGCTACGACGATCTGGCCGCCTTCGGCCACTTCGACATCACCGCCCTCAGGGACCTCGACCCGGCCGATCTCGTCCCGACCGCAGTGCCGCGCCCCCTCGGCGGCCGTGTCTGGGAGTCCGGCGGCACCACCGGCAGGCCCAGCCGCGTCTTCTACACCCCGGACATGTCGGCACACTGGGCCGCCTGGCGCCTCCACGGCTGGCGGACCGCCGGGTTCCGCCCCGGCACCACCTGGATCGACGCCTGCCCCTCCGGACCGCACATCGTCGGTGAGGAGGCCGACTACCTCGCCGACATGTGCAGGTCCACCGTGTACTCCATCGACCTCGACACCCGGTGGATCAAGCAGCTCATCCGCAGCGGGCGGCTGATCGAGATGGAGGAGTACGTCGATCACGTCGTCGAGCAGATCACCGACATCCTGGAGACCTGCTCCGTCGACTACCTGCGCAGCACCCCCGCCACGGTGCACGCCCTCATCAACCGCCGCCCCGAACTGATGGCCCGCCTCTCCGGGGTCTACCTCGGCGGCACCCAGCTCACCGCCGACGCCTACCGCAGGTTCTCCGAGGCCATGCCCGGCGGGATCATCGCCACCACCTACGGCAACACCCTCGGCTGCGCCAACGGCATCCCCTCGCCCGACGGGGGCGCGACGCTCCCCTACGTGCCGAACTTCCCCCAGATCACCATGTCCGTGGTCGACAGGACCGAGCCCGGCCGTGTCGTGGAGTACGGCGAGGTGGGCCGGGTCCGCCTGACCGTGCTGCACGAGGACCTGTTCCTGCCCAACATCCTCGAACGGGACCAGGCCGTCCGGTTCCGGACCTCCGAGCAGTGGCCGTGCGACGGCGTGGCCAACGTACAGCCGCTCCAGATCAGCTCGGAGATGCCCGAGGGCCTGTACTGACCCGGCCCGACCGATGGAACAGCGACCAGAAAGACGGGGGCGGCGGATGCTGCGCACCGAGCTCATCAGGCCCCTTCACGAGCTGCTGCCGGCCCATGCCGAACGCCTCGGCGACAAGATCGCGTTCCGCGACGCGCGGCGGACCGTCAGCTACGCCGAACTCGACCTGCGCACCCGCCGTCTCGCCGGCCAGCTGGCCCACCTGGGCCTGGGCCGCGGCGAGACCGCCGCCCTGCTGCTCGGCAACTGCCTTGAGATGGTGGAGAGTTACCTGGCCATCGCGCGGGCGGCCGCGGTGGGCGCGCCGCTCAACCCGCACGCCACCGACGACGAGCTGGAACACCTGCTGGGGGACAGCGGCGCGGTGGTGCTGATCACCGACCGCACGCACCTGGAGCAGGTGCTCCGGCTCGGTGCCGGGCACCCGGGGCTCCGGGTGGTGGTGACCGGGAGCGGGGCGGCGCCGCGGGACGTGGCGCTGTTCGACACCCTGGTGGGCGCCGAGCCGCCGGTACCGGCCCGGGACGACGCCGCTCTGGATGACGTCGCCTGGATGCTGTACACCTCCGGCACCACCGGCAGGCCCAAGGGCGTGCTGTCCACGCACCGGAAGGCGATGTGGGGCGTGGCCGCCTCCTACGCGCCCACCCTCGGCCTCGAAGAGGCGGACCGGGTGCTGTGGCCGCTGCCGCTGGCCCACACCGTGGCGCACAACCTGTGCGTCCTCGGTGTCGTCGCCGTCGGCGCCAGCGCGCACATCGTGGACGGCCTGGCCGCCGACGAGATCGTCGCCGCGCTGGAGGAGGACCGGACCACCTTCTTCTGCGCCGTTCCCACGGTCTACCAGCAGTTGCTCGGGGCGGCCCGCGACACCGGGCTGGGCACGCACGAGCTGCGGGTCTGCATGGTCGCCGGCGCCGCCTGCCCGGCCGGACTGCACGACGACTTCGAAGAGGCCTTCGGCCTGAGGCTCCTGGACAGTTACGGCAGTACCGAGACGGGCGGCCCCATCGCGTCCAACGCCCCCGCCGGACCACGCGTCGCCGGCTCCTGCGGGCCGCCCGTCCCCGGTCTCGCGCTCCGGCTCCTGGACCCGTCCACCGGTGAGGAGGCACTGCCCGGCGCCGAGGGCGAGGCCTGGGTCAGGAGCCCGGCCGTGATGCTCGGCTACCACGGCCATCCCGAGGCCACCGCGGCGGTGCTGCGCGACGGCTGGTACCGCACCGGCGACCTGGCCCGGATCGACGAGCAGGGCTTCGTCACCATCACCGGCCGGGTCAAGGAACTCATCATCCGAGGCGGGGAGAACATCCACCCCGGCGAGGTCGAGGCGGCCATCGCCCCGCTGCCCGGGATCGCGGAGGTCGCCGTGGCGGGCCGTCCGCACCCGCTGCTGGGCGAGATCCCGGCCGCGTACGTGGTCCCCGGCCCCGGGGGCTTCGACGCCGGGCAGCTCATCGAAGCCTGCCGTGCGCGGCTGTCGTACTACAAGGTGCCCCACGAGGTGTGGGAGGTGGAGCGCCTCCCGCGCACCCCTCTCGGCAAGGTCATGCGGCCGGCCCTGGCGAACACCCCGGCGCGGCTGGTGCTGTCGCGTGCGGCGGAGAGCGACGACGCGGGGGAGGGCGACGCCGGGCAGTGGGCGCGACTGCTCGGCGAGACGCCGCGGGACAGCCGCGACGAGGTACTGCTCGGCCTGGTCCGGCGTGAGATCGGCGCCGTGCTCGGGCAGCCGGTACCGGCCGCGGCGGACACCGCCTTCCGGGAGCTGGGCTTCGACTCGATGATGGCCGTGCGGCTGCGCGACAGGTTCGTCGCCGCCACCGGTCTGCGGCTTCCGGCGACGCTGGTCTACGACCACCCGACCCCCGAGGCCGTCGCGGCGTACCTGGGGGCGGAACTCTCCGGCGGCACCGTCCCGTCGGCGACACCCGACGCGGGTACGGGTACGGGGACGGGCGCGGACGACGCCATCGCCATCGTCTCGATCGCCTGCCGCTTCCCCGGCGATGTCACCTCGCCCGAGGGGCTGTGGAAGCTGGTGGCCGAGGAGTCGGACGTCGTGGGCGACTACCCCGACGACCGGGGCTGGGACCTGGACCGGCCCCTTGACGGCGACCCCGGGCGGGAGGGCGCCGGCTACGCCCGCACCGGGGGCTTCCTCGACGGCGCCGACCTTTTCGACGCCGCGTTCTTCGGCATCAGCCCGCGCGAGGCCCTGGCCATGGACCCGCAGCAGCGGCTGCTGCTGGAGTGCGCCTGGGAGGCGTGCGAACGCGCGGGCATCGACCCGACCTCCCTGAAGGGCAGCCGCACCGGGGTGTTCGCCGGCCTCATGGCGGGCGAGTACGGTGCCCGGCTGCTGGGCCGCCCGGCCCCGGAGGGCCTGGAGGGCTATCTCGGCAACGGCAGCGCGGGCAGCGTCGCCTCCGGACGCCTCGCGTACACGCTCGGGCTGGAGGGCCCGGCGATATCGGTGGACACGGCGTGCTCGTCGTCGCTGGTGGCGCTGCATCTCGCGGCACGGTCGCTGCGGGAGGGCGAGTGCTCCATGGCCCTGGCCGGCGGGGCGACGGTGATGTCCACCCCGTCGCCGTTCATCGAGTTCGGCCGCCAGCAGGCGCTGTCCGTCAGCGGCCGGTGCCGCCCGTTCTCCGCCACGGCCGACGGGACCACGTTCGGTGAGGGTGTCGGACTGCTGCTGCTGGAGCGGCTGTCGGACGCGCGGCGCAACGGCCACCGGGTGTGGGCCGTGCTGAAGGGCTCCGCCGTCAACCAGGACGGCGCCTCCAACGGCCTGACCGCGCCGAGCGGCCCCGCACAGCAGCGCGTGATCCGGCAGGCCCTGGCCGACGCCCGCCTCTCGGCGGCGGACGTCGACATGGTGGAGGCGCATGGCACGGGAACCGCCCTGGGCGACCCGATCGAGGCGCAGGCGATCATCGCCACCTACGGCCAGGACCGCCCCGGGCACCGGCCCCTGTGGCTCGGCACGGTCAAGTCGAACATCGGGCACGCACAGGCGGCGGCCGGAGTCGCGGGCGTCATCAAGACGGTGATGGCCATGCGCGAGGGCGTGCTGCCGAGGACTCTGTACGCGGACGAGGCATCGCCGCTCGTGGACTGGTCGGCGGGCACCGTCGAACTGCTGACGCACGCCCGCACGTGGCCCACGACGGACGGACGGCCCCGCCGGGCCGGCGTCTCGGCTTTCGGCGCGAGCGGCACCAACGCGCACCTGATCCTGGAGCAGGCCCCGCCCGAGGAGCCCGTCGCGGATCCGGCAGCAGAGGAGACCGGCCCGGTCCCGTCGGCGTCCCTGGTGCCGTGGGTGCTGTCGGGCCGCACCGCCGCGGCACTGCGCGACCAGGCGGCGGCGCTCTCGCCGCAGGCCGCCACCGGCGGGAGCGACGCGGCGGACGTGGGCTGGTCGCTGGTGACCGGCCGGGCGCGCTTCGAGCACCGGGCCGTGCTGGTCGGGGACTTCGGTGCCGGCCTCAAGGCGCTGGACGCCGGTGAACGGGCGGACCGGGTGGTCACCGGAGCGGTGGCGGAAACCCTCAGGAACGCCAAGCCGGTGTTCCTCTTCCCGGGCCAGGGCGCGCAATGGGCGGGCATGGGCGTGGAACTGGCCCGGGCCTCAACGGTGTTCGCGGCCCGGCTGGCCGAGTGCGAGAGCGCGCTGTCGGAGTTCGTGGACTGGTCGCTGACCGACGTCCTGCACGGCGCCCACGGCGCGCCGCCGCTGGAGCGGGTCGACGTGGTCCAGCCGGCTTCGTTCGCCGTGATGGTGTCGCTCGCCGCGCTGTGGCGTTCCTTCGGAGTGGAGCCGGCCGCGGTCGCGGGCCACTCCCAGGGAGAGATCGCCGCCGCCTGCGTCGCCGGAGTGCTGTCGCTGCGCGACGCGGCCCGGGTGGTGTGCCTGCGCAGCAGGGCGATAGCGGAACTGGCCGGGCCGGGAGCCATGGCCTCGGTGACGCTGCCCGTCGAACGGGTGGAAGAGCTGCTGGCGGAGGGCGTGTCGGTGGCCGCGGTCAACGGCCCGTCCCAGGTGGTCGTCTCCGGCGAGGTGGCCGCTGTGGAAGCGCTGCTCGCGCGGTGCGAAGAGCGGGGCGTGCGGGCGCGGCGGATCGCGGTCGACTACGCCTCCCACTCCCCGGCGATGGACGTACTGGCGGAACGGCTGACGGCCGACCTCGCCGGGATCGTGCCCGGCGCGGGCCGGGTCCCGCTGGTCTCGTCGGTGACCGGCCGGCCGGCAGAGCCACTGACGATGGACTCCGCGTACTGGCTGCGGAACCTGCGGCAGCCGGTGCGGTTCTCCGACGCGGTCCGGACCCTGGCCGGCCAGGGTCACACCGCGTTCGTCGAGGTCTCCTCGCATCCGGTGCTGACGGCCGCCGTCGCCGACGTGGCACAGGACGCGGCCGTGGTGACCGGCTCGCTGCGGCGGGACGCCGGCGGCTGGGACCGCTTCCTGACCAGCGTCGGGGAAGCCTGGGTCCGGGGCGTCGCCGTCGACTGGACAGCCGCGTTCCAGGGGCTCCGGCCCCGGACCGTTGACCTTCCCACCTACCCCTTCCAGCGCAGGCGGCACTGGCTGCACGCCGGCCCCTCCTCGGGCGACCCGGCCGCGTGGGGCCAGCAGGCGGCCGCCCACCCGCTGCTCGGCGCAGTCGTGCGGCTCGCGGACAGCGACGCCGTGCTCCTGACCGGTGTGCTCTCGCCGAGGTCCCAGCCGTGGCTCGCCGACCACGTGGTGGGCGGCGCCGTCCTCTTCCCCGGCACCGGCTTCGTGGAGCTGGCGCTGCGCTCCGGCGACGAGACCGGCATGGACGTGCTGGACGAACTCGTCATCGAGACACCGCTCGTCCTGCCGGAGTCCGACTCCGCCGAGGTGCGGGTCCAGGCCCGGGTGGGAGAACCGGACACGACAGGACGCAGGCCGGTCACCATCCACTCCTGCGAGGCCGGCCCCACCGACGACGGGGAACACCAGGTGTGGACCCGGCACGCCACGGGATTCCTCACCGTGGACGCCTCGACCGCCACCGACCCGTCCGGCCCCCTGGACGCGGCAGCCTGGCCGCCCGCCGGCGCCGAACCCGTCGAACTGGACGGTGCCTACGAGCGGCTGGCGGACGGCGGTCTCGGCTACGGCCCGGCGTTCCAGGGGCTGCGCGCCATGTGGCGGCGGGGGACCGAGGTGTTCGCCGAGGTCGGGCTGCCGGCCGGAACCGGCGCCGACAAGGGCTTCGGAATCCATCCCGCCCTGCTGGACGCCTGCCTCCACCCGGATGTCATCGAGGCGAGCACCGGGCAGCTGCGGCTGCCGTTCAGCTGGAGCGGGGTGCGGCTGCACACGGCAGGCGCCTCCGTGCTCCGGGTACGGCTGAACCGGGGCGCCGACGGCGAGGTGGCCCTGCGGGCGACCGACGAGTCCGGGCGGCCCGTGGTGACGATCGGGGCGCTCGAAACCCGCCCGGCCGAACCGCGCACCGCACGGGCGGGCATCGCCCGCGAGGCCCTGCTGCGGGTCGCGTGGACCCCCCTGCCGATCCCGGACCCGGGCGCGGGCCGCCACCGCTGGGCCGTGCTGGGGCACGGGGACCGCGCCGGAACGCATCCGGACGTGGCGGCGCTCGCCGCGGCGGTCGCCGCGGGCGACGCCGTACCGGACCACGTGCTGGTGCCCTACACGGACACGTGGGGGCTGCCGACGGCCGAGGCCGTGCACCGCGCGACCGGTGAGGCCCTGCGGCTGATCCAGGACTGGCTGGCGCGGGAGAGCCTGTCCTCGGCGCGGCTGGTACTCGCCACCCGGGGCGCGGCGGTCGGCACGGGCGTCGGTCAGGTGACCGACGCGGTGCACGCGGCCGTGTGGGGGCTGGCCCGCTCGGCCCAGTCGGAGCACCCGGGCCGGATCGTGCTGGCCGACTTCGACACCGACCCCGCCCAGGATTCGCAGGAGTCGCGGGAGGCCCTGCGGATGCTGGCGGCGGCCATGGAATCGGCCGGGCCCGACGAGGAACAGTTCGCCGTGCGGGCGGGCACGGTGCTCGTCCCCCGGCTGACCCGGGCCGTGGCGGGGGCCTCCACCCCGCCACCGCCGGCGCTCGACCCCGAGGGCGTGGTGCTGATCACCGGCGGCACGGGGATGATCGGCCAGGTCATCACCCGGCATCTGGTCGAGGAACACGGCGTCCGGCACGTGCTGCTGGCCGGCCGCCGCGGCGACGCGGGCGAGCTGCCGGAGGAACTGGCCGCCCGGGGCGCCGAGGTGACGGCCGTCGCCTGTGACGTGACCGACCGCGCCGCCCTCACCGCGCTGCTGGACAACCTGGAACGGCCCCTGACGGCGGTGATCCACGCCGCGGGCGTACTGGACGACGGTGTGATCACGTCGCTCACCCCGCAGCAACTGGCCACGGCACTCGCGCCCAAGGCCGACGCCGCCGTGCACCTGGCCGAGCTGGTTCTCGCCCGGGGCGACGAGCCGGCCGCGTTCGTCACGTTCTCCTCCCTGGCCGGGGTCCTCGGCGGGTCCGGACAGGCCAACTACGCCGCGGCCAACGCGTTCCTGGACGCCCTGATGCAGCAGCGCCGCGAGCGGGGACTGCCGGGTGTGTCGGTGGCGTGGGGCCTGTGGGAGCAGCCGGACAACGGCCCGGGGCTGGCCGCCGACCTGGCCGCGGCCGACCGCCGCCGGCTCGCCGCCGACAGCGCACGCCCGCTCACACCGGCGCAGGGCGCGGCGCTGTTCGACGCCGCACTCGGCCTGGCCGGCACACACGGCGACGCCGTACTGGTGGCCGCCCGCTTCGACTCCGGCCGGCTGCGCGCCACCCGGACCGCTCTGCTGCGGGGCCTGGTGCGCGGGCCGGCCCGGCGCGCCGCCGCGACCGGTTCGGACGGGGCGTCGCTGCGGCGGCGGCTGGCCGGCCGGTCCCCGGCCGAACGGCAGGAGGCCCTGGTGGAGCTGGTGCGCCGAGAGGTCGCCGCCGTGCTGGGCTTCCCCGGCCCGCACTCGGTCACCCCCTCCCAGACCCTGGCCGAGGCCGGATTCGACTCCCTGACCGCCGTGGAGCTGCGCAACCGGCTGGGCGAGGCCACCGCGTTGCGGCTGCCCACCACCCTGGTCTTCGAACACCCCACGGCCGTCGCGCTCGCCGGATACCTGGCCGAGCAGCTCACCGACGACGCCGACACCAGCGACGCGGCCAGGGCCGCAGCTGCCGTCACGGACGGCGCGGACGAGGGCCCGGATGTCTTCGGGGCGCTGTTCCGGGAGGCCTGCGCGGACGGCCGCACCGACGAGGGCTTCGCCTTCCTCAACAGCGCAGCCCGGCTCCGCCCCCGGGGCATCGCTCCGGTCGAACCCGTCCGGCTCGGCTCCAGCGGCTCCGGGCCCGCGCTGATCTGCGTGAGCTCCCACGTGGCGCTGGGCGGGGCGCACGAGTACGCCCGCTTCGCCGCACCGTTCCGGGGCCGGCACCCCGTATGGGCCCTGCCCAACCCCGGGTTCGGCACGTCCGAGGCGCTGCCGCCGACCAGGCAGGCGCTGATCGAGGCGCACGCGCGGTACGTCCTGGAGTGCGCGGACGGAGGCCCGTTCGTCCTGCTCGGGTCGTCCTCCGGCGGAGTGATCGCGCACGCCGTGGCCGCCCTGCTGGAGTCGGCCGGCACACCGCCGACCGCGGTCGTCCTGCTCGACAGCTACGAGGGCGCGGTCCTGGACTCCTCGCCCACCGGGAGCGCCTTCCGCGACGTGCTGGCCGACGGGCTCCACGAACGGCAGAGCGCGTTCGCACGGCTCGACTTCACCCGGCTGACGGCGATGAGCTGGTACGGCGAGCTGTTCGCGCAGTGGAGCGCCGAGCCGCTGACGGCGCCCGTGCTGCTGGTACGGGCCTCGGAACCGCTCTCGCCCGCACTCGCGGGAGAGGACTGGCAGACGGTGTGGAAGACGGCGCACACCACGCTCGACGTGCCGGGGAACCACTTCACCCTGATGGAGACCCACGCACAGAGCACGGCCGGTGCGGTACGGGAGTGGCTGGAGGCGGTGGCGGGGTAGGCCCCCACCGCCCCCAGCCCGCCCCCGGGCTGCCCGCCGTGGCGTTACAGCAGGGCCTCCAGCGCCTCTGCGGCGCGGGGCGCGCCTCCGGCCCGTTCCAGCACGGTGGCCATCCTTCCCACCCGTTCGCACATCACCGTGTCCGCCGCCGTCGTGCGCACGGCCTCAAGCAGCGTCTCCTCCGTGACCTCCGTCGGCAGCACAAGCGTGCCGAGGCCGAGGGCCGCCGCCCGGTTCGACAGCACCCGGGTCTCCGGCATCTGCGGGATCATGACCGGCGGCGTGCCCGCGTACAGGGACTCCATCAGGCTGCCGAGGCCGGCGGCGGTGACGAAGACGTCCGCCCTCCGTAGCGCCGCCAGCTGAGGGATCCAGGAGTGTGCCTCGACGTTGTCCGGCAGCGGGCCCAGGTCGGCGGGGTCCGAGCCGGCGCCGACGGTGATCACCGCATGCCAGGGCTTGCCCTCGAAGGCGCGCACACAGGTGTCGAAGAAGCGCGGCTGCTTGTTGTAGAGCGTGCCCATCGAGATCACGACAAGGGGCAGCCCGTCGGCGGGCGGAGTCCAGGTCTCCGCGGTGAGGTACCGCGGGGTCATGCAAGGGCCGACGAAGGCCGTTTCCTCACCGAAGGTCTCCCCGAACGGCTGGAATTCTCGCGGCACGTAGACCAGGCTGCGGTCGGCGCCCCAGCTCACCAGGGCGTCCGGGGCGATGTCGATGCCCAGCTCCGTGGTGAACTGCCGCGCCCTGGTCAACAGTTCGACCACCGCCGGGTGGTCGCGTGTCACGCCGGCGTCGTCCGAGGCCGCGCGCACCTCCGAGTAGTGGGAGTTCGACGCCAGCGAGGGAGTCGACTGGACCGCGGGGCACCCCCACAGCTGTTCCAGGGCGCGGCCCGCAGGGGCGACGATCATGTCGTAGAGCACCAGGTCGGGCAGGTCGTCGGCGAACAGCCGCTGGGCGACGGGCACCAGCTCGATGCTCTCCTTGAGGAACAGCACCGCGGACCGCGCCAGCATGTCCGGGGTCATCGTGTCGTACCGGTCGTGGCCCAGTACGTCATCCAGCAGGCCCTTGTGGACGAAGGGGGTGGCTCCGGTGGCGCGTACCGCGGCTTCGAAGGTCTGCGAGGTCAGGAAGCTCACCCGGTGTCCGCGCCGGACCAGTTCCTCTGTGACGGCCAGGGCGGGCCGCATGTGCCCGTGAGCCGGGATGCTGAGAACGAGAACGTGGCTGCTCATCGATGTCCTTGGTGAGGTGAGGCGGTCCACCGGGACCGCTTTTCGTGATGGGCTGAGGTCACCGCAGCGCGGTCAGCAGGCCGACGCGGCCGGTGCCGGGCAGCGCCGGGTCGAAGGCCGGCGGAACCGGACGGCCGTGGCGTGCGGCGAGGTCGGGGAGCGGCTCCGCGTCGGCCGTCCATCCGTGGTCGGCGAGCCAGTCGGCGGCCGGGCGCGTCATCCGGTTCTTCCAGAACGCGGACAGCCGGTCGACGACGCCGCCGGGCGCGTCGGCGGCGGCGTGCCTGGCCCGGTCGGACTCGACCATTGCCCGGGTCACGTGCTCCACCGCCAGGTGGCTGCCCGGCGCCGAGAGTGCGCCGATCCGGCCGAGCAGGCTGTCCCCCTCCTGCTCGGTGAGGTACACGAGAACGCCCTCGACCAGCCACGCCGTCGGCTCGGTGGGGCAGAAGCCCCGCGCGGCCAGCTGCGCGGGCCAGTCCGCCCGCAGGTCCGCCGCGATCACCTCGCGTCGGCAGGCGGGCGTCTCACCGCGCAGCACGTCCTCCTTGAAGGCGATCAGCTCGGGCTGGTCGAGCTCGAACAGCCGGCAGCCCTCCGGCCACCGCAGCCGGAAGGCACGTGTGTCCAACCCCGCCGCCAGCAGCACCACCTGGCGGCAGCCCGCCTCGGCAGCGTGATGGAGATAGTCGTCGAAGTACCGGGTGCGCAAGGCGAAGTAGTCGCCCATGGCGGCGGTGAAGCGCTCACCCGAACCGGCGTTCCACTCCGCCTGCTGTTCGGTGCCCGCCGCGTCGAGGAGGCGCTTGGCCAAGAGGTCCTCGAACAGCCGGTCGTGCCGCTCGGTCTCGGCCCATCGGGCCATACCCACCACCAGCGCGGTGGTGCTGACCCCCGCGAGGGGCTTCGGTCGGTCTGTCATGGCGTCCCGTCTCTCGTGTCCTCGGTCGCGCTCCCGCTCGCCGGAGCGACGCGAGCGCGGTATGCCTCACGGTCGAAGCGGACGCCGCCGCGCCACACCGCCTCGATCGAGCGGGTGTGCGTGATGTCCTCGGCAGGGTTGCCGGCGACCAGCAGCAGGTCCGCGCGGCGGCCCGGCGCGATCAGCCCGCGGTCGTGCAGACCGAAGCGGGCGGCCGGCACCGAGGTCGCCGCGGCGAGCGCCTGTGCCGGGGTCAGCCCGGCGTCGACCAGCAGGGCCAGCTCGGCGTGCAGGCTCGCTCCGTGCACCACCGGGCAGGCCCGGTCGGGGCGTTGGTTGGCGTCGCTGCCCGCCAGTACCGGCACGCCCGCCCGGTGGAGGGCGGCCACGCTCGCCAGCGCGTGGCCGAAGCGGTGCTCGGGCCGGGGATGGTCCGCGCACAGCCCCTCGCGGCCCGAGGCGATGGCCCGCCGGGCGTGCTCGGGCAGGTGACCGGCGATCCGTGGGTCCTCCGCCAGCGTGCGGCCCACCCGGGCCGCGGGAGAGGGCGGCGGAGCGGACATCTCGAGCATCGTCAGGGTGGGCAGGACGGCATGCCCGCCGGCCGCGAGACGGCCGGCGAACTCGTCGTCCAGGGGCGCTTCCAACGGCAGGTGCGTCAGGACGTCCACCCCGCTGTCCAGCGCGAGCCGGGCGGACCACAGGGCCGAGACGTGCGCGACGGTCACCAGGCCGCGCCGCCGGGCCGCCTCGACGAGTGCCGTCACGGTCGCGCGGTCCAGCGCGGGCAGCGACATGCCGTGGTTGGCGCCGTCGTCCACCATGATCTTGAGGAAGTGTGCGCCCTCCTCGTGCCGGGCGGCCACGAACGCATCCGCCTGCCCGGGGCCGGCGACCGTCGGCAGCCGTGGCATGCCCACCGCCGGGTGCCCGCCGGGCGCGCTCGCCAGCCATCCGGCGCTGCGCAGATCGGCCACGTCGTCGCGGCCGGCGGCCAGCTCGCACAGGGCCCGGGTGGCGTCAGCCGGGCCCATGAACATGTCGAGCTCGGTGGTCACCCCGAAGGCCAGGGCCAGTTCGAGATTGTCCGGCACGCCGAAGACGTGGGTGTGCGCATCGATCAGCCCCGGCAGCAGGGTCAGGCCGCTCCCGTCGACCATCTGTGTGCCCTTCCCGGGCCGCGGCCGGGGACCCGGTCCGACGGTGACGTCTGTGACGACGCCGTCGGTGAACTCCACCGAACCGGTCCCCGCCACCGACTCCCCGTCGAAGACGCGTACGTCGTGGATGAAGGTCGCCCCCACCCGTCTCACCGTCCGATCCCGGTCGCTACGGACCCGTAGAGGCACAGCAGGTTGAAACAGAGGACGAAGCCCATCGCGGGGAGGGTCAGCCCGTCCGGTCTGCGCCGCGCCAGGAAGCGCCAACCGCCGAACGCGGGAAGCAGCAGGCTCAGCGCGGGCAGCAGGCCCGCCCGCCCGAGCAGCAGCGGGGCGATCACCGCGGCGGCGCTCGCCAGGGCCAGGCTGACCGCAGCGCTGCCGCGCGCGCCGAACACCTGTGAGTAGAGCCGCGCCCGTGGGTCGCTCTCGTGACTGGTCTTGCGCGCGACCTCGAACTGCAGGAAGACACAGGCGAACATGGCGAGCAGCGGCACCGCGCGCAGATCCCCGCCGATCGCGCCGCTGGTCATCAGCGAGCCGTACAGGTAGACCGAGAGCAGGAGTTGCACCGGGTAGCCGGCCAGCAGGCCGGCCACCGGGTCGTCACCGAGCCGGGGCCAGCGGCGCTCCAGGCCGGTCAGGGCCACCGTATAGCCGAGGCCGAGCACGATCAGGACCGCCGACCAGCCCGACACCGGCAGGTTGAGCGCCATCACGACGGCGGCGATCAGTCCCATCGCGCAGCGCAGCTCCGTCACCGAGATGGCGCCGGTCACCAGCGGGCGGTCCGGATGATGCAGCCGGTCGTACTCCAGGTCCTTCTGCTCGTCCACCATCCGGGCGAACAGCAGGGCCAGCACCACGCTTGCCGCGCGCACCACCGTCGCCGGGCCGGGCCTCCAGTGCCCGGCCCCCGACAGTGCCTCGGCCGCCCCCTCCAGAGCCAGGGTCCACAGCACTCCGTAGGTGACGTAGACCTGCGGGCGGAACATCCGCAGCACGAAATCGCCCAGCCGGGCCGGTGTGTGCCGGGCCGTCAGCGTCCCGCTCATCCCTGCCATCCGTTCCAGGAGACGACCTCGTCCAGTGGCTGCCGCGGCGGGCGACGGAAGTCGGGGCCGCCCGTGACATGCCCGACGGCCACCAGCGCCACCTGCGTGACCTCGTCCGCCGGAATGCCGAGCAGTTCCGCGACCTCTCGTTCGTGTGCCAGGTGCACCGTGGTCAGCGCGGTGCCCAGGCCACGGCTGCGCGCCGCCAGCATGAAGCTCCACAGCGCCGGGTAGACCGAGCCGAAGAAGGCGGACCGGCCGGCCGGCGGGGCGTCCGGCGCCAGCCGGCCCCGGGCGGCGGCCAGCACCAGCGCCGGCACCTCGTGCAGGTGATCGGCGAGATAGCGCACTCCGGCCACCGCCCGCTCGCTCATCGCGCCCGGTGGCTTCGCTGCCAGATAGGCGTCCGACGCGGACTTGTAGTACCGGGCGACGGCCGCCTTGGTCTCCTCGGCGTCGATCACCACGAACCGCCAGTCCTGGCGGTTGCCGCCGTTCGGTGCGTACTGGGCGATCCGCAGGCATTCGGCGATCAGCGGGCGGGCGACCGGACGCGACAGGTCGAGCCGGCGGCGCACGGTGGGCGTACGGGTCAGTATCGCGTCGACGTCGTGGACCGCCGGGGCGGCGTGGGTGCCGGTCATCCCGGTGTCCGCAGTCGCGGGGGCAGGGTCAGCCGCACCTCGCCCTCGGCGATCGGACGGCCCTGCTGCGTCAGAGTGCAGCGCAGCACGGCATCCGTCCCGTTGCCGCTGACCGGCAGGCTCTCGCAGGTGACGGGCAGGTCCAGTTCACCCATCGCGAGGAATCGGGCGCTCACCCCGGTCAGCACGGCCGCCGGCGAGTTCAGTGCGCCGGAGGCGACGGCGGTGGCGATGCCCAGCTGCCGGAACGCCTCAAGGGAGAGCATGCCGGGCACGTGGTCGAGGGGGTGGTCGAAGAGCACCGGGTGGGCGGTGTCGACGACGAGCGGGGCGGTCATGGCCCGGTCGGCGGCGCCCGGCATGAGCCTCGGTGCGCAGACCACCACGTTCGCCGGGTCCCGGCGGTCGACCAGCGCCGCGCCGATCGGCGGTGCCGGCGCGGGGCAGGCGGTGAACGCGGTCTGGGCGGACAGTCCGAGTGCCGCCCGCCCCTCGTCGCGCATCGCCTGCCAGTGCTCGCCCGACACCCACGACATGCTGCATTCCAGCGTTGCCGCCACCTGCTCGCCGATCAGCGCGCTGTAGCGGAGCCGCGCGCCCGTCACCCCCTCGCGACCACGGAAGCGGCGCAGGATCCGGCAGCGCAGTACCACCTCGGTGGGGGCGGCGCCCACCGCCAGAGCCGCCGGGTCGAGGTCCCGCAGCATGATCTCGCGCAGGATGAACTTCGTGCCGAACGGCATGTCGAACAGTTCGTGGCCCAGCATGATGAGTGTCTGCCGGGCGGCCTCCACCAGCACCATCGGGTCGTAGACGTCGCAGCAGCCCACCGTGTCCCGGTAGAAGGCGTGGGAGCGGGGGATCTGCACCCCGACGTCCAGGGTGTCCTCGTCCCGGCTGAGCGCGCCTGTGACGAGCACCTCCGTGAGACTCAACCGGTGAACGATCTCCCGGGGCACCGTGCGGCTGAACTCCACCGTGTCCATCGTGATTCCTCCTTGTCACCTGGCCGCGAGGCGGGCCAGGTGAAGTTGCCAGTCGGCTGAGCCGGGCCCGTCCAGCACCGGCGCCAGCCCCTGGTGCTTCATGGGCAGGACGTGGGTACCGACGATCACCAGGTCCCACGGGTCGATCAGCAGGCCGTTTCGCCAGACGGCCTCCAGCAGTGGGCCGTGGCCCTGCGGGGTGCTCGCCGCCAGCCGGGCCGCGCGGAGTTCGTCGCGGACCGCCCCGGGGGGCATCGACGCCTCCGCCCGCTCCACCGCCAACCGGAGCCGGCCGGCGGCCGGCGCGAACGTCAGTTCGCGCTCGGGCACTTCGGCGTGCAGCCGCGCGGCCAGTTCCAGGGCCCGCCCGGACTGGTCCGCGCCTTCCAGCGCACTGGCGTAGACCCGCTCCCGGGTCGCCGTGTCGAAGTGCACGCCCAGCTCGCGGGCCACGTCGGCCGGCTCGTCCGGGGTGTGCACCAGGTTGAGCAGGTAGCTGTAGCGACCGATCTCGTAGCGCAGCTGGCCGGGGATCCTGGCCTTCGGATCGGTCGGGCCCTTGCGCTCGGTCACCACCACCGACGTCGGCGGTGCCCAGGCCTCCTCCGCCTCCGGCCGGACGACCAGGACCACCGAGTCGCACGAGTCCATGAACAGGTCGGCCAGCCGGCGGCGCTCCGGGGTCGCCAGGTTCCACTGGTAGTACCAGAGCGACCGCACGGCGGTCCGGGTCAGCCGGGTGCGTTCCGCGGCGACGATTCGCAGGCCGTTGCGGGCCAGCCAGTCGACGGTCGTCGGGATCTGCCGGCTGACGACCGCGTCCGGCTTGAGCAGCAGCGCGGCGTGCCGGTGCAGGAAGCCCTCCACGTCGGCGGTGAGCCCCGCGAGCTGTTCGACGCTCTCCAGGAAGTACGTGTCGGAGGCGAACAGGGTGCGCTTGCGGGGATCACAGCTGAGGGCCGGTGAGAGGTCCACGCCGGAGCGGCGGTCCTGCCGCGTCGTGTCGTCCGTGATCATCGGCCGGCTCCGTCCGGTTCGTCCGCGCCCGGCTCGCCGGAGAGCGGTGCGGTGAGGTCCAGCAGGGCCAGCACGTCCTGGGCGCCCGGCAGCGGTGCGCCGAGATAGCCGGTCTCCAGGCAGTGGTCGATCAGCCGGCGCAGGAAGTCCTGACCGCCGTCCGGGGTCCCCCGGCCGGTCAGCTCGGCCGTGTTGGAGGCGTCGAAGATCATCTGCCGCCGGAAGTAGCTCTCGTAGAGCGAGACGACCCGCTCGTAGTAGAGGCGCTCCCCGGGCGGCAGCCGCGAGGAGTCGAAGCTCGTCGGCGGTACGAACCTCGGCACGTGGAAGGAGGGGTACTCGGCCATCACGTCGGAGAAGTCCCGCAGGGTCAGCGGGGCGCCCACCGCGTGGAAGGTGCGGCCCTCCGCCTCCTCGAACCGTTCGGTGACCCGTGTGACGACGTCTGCCACATGGTCGACCGGGACCAGGTCGAGACGCGCCTCGTACTGGCCGGGTACGGACCGGACCTTGCCCTCGGTGGCCAGCTTGAGGACGACGTAGATGTTCTTGCGGTCGCGCACCGCGCCGGTGCGCTCGTCGCCGACGACGATGCTGGGGCGGACGACCGCAGCCCGCACCCCGTCGGTCCGCGCCTTGTGCACCAGAGTCTCGGCCTTCAGTTTGCTGGCCTCGTAGGAGTTGGCCAGCCGCTGCCCCTCGTCCAGTTCGCACTCGCGGACCACGCCGTCGCGTTCTCCGCACACGTAGGCGGTACTCACGTGCACCAGAGCGGCGCCGGAAGCCCGGGCCAGCTCGATCACGTGGGCGGTGCCCTCCACGTTGACGGCCTGGTAGAGCTCGTCGGGCCGGCCGAAGTCGGTGACCGCCGCGCAGTGCACGATCCGGTCGAGCCCGCCGGCCGCCAGCGCCCGGTACGCGTCCCGCGACAGGCCCAGCCGGGGCCGGGTCACATCCCCGGGCAGCTGTTCGACGGCTCCGTCCGCCAGCGCGCTCCCGTCGTTGCGGACCACCTCCGTGGCCCGGTGCACCAACGCGGTCACCCGGTGGCCGGTCTCCGCGAGCCGGGCACAGACCTCCGCGCCGACCAGCCCGCTCGCCCCGGTCACCAGCACGTTCAAGGGCGTTGTCATTTCGCTGCCTCCCTCAGCCGGGCCGCGGAGACCAGGCGCACCACGTCGCCGAGAGTGCCGGCGGTGGCCGTCTCATGCGCGCCCAACTCCGGTAGCGCGAAGCCCTGTTCCAGTGCCAGCGTCAGTTCGATCAGCCGTAGCGAGTCGTAGCCGAGGTCGGCCGCCAACGCGGTCTCGTCGGTCAGTTCCGTGTCCGGCACGGGCGCCATGGCGCCCACGATCGCGTACACGGTGGTCCGGGTGTCGTCCTCGACCGGGACAGGTGGGCTCATGGGTGACGTCAACGTTCCTCCAGCAGATTCAGGACGTGGCTGCATGGGGCTGCGCGCCTCCGCTGGACAGCAGATCGCTCGCCTCGTCGATGGGCAGGTCAGCGTTGAGGTGTGCGCCGAGGCGCAGCCAGTCGTAGCCGATCTCCAGCGTCCGCCGCCATGCGTCCGACGAGTCGAACGAGGACGGGAACCGGTCCGCGCCCGTGGCGCCGCGCACCAGGGCCACGAAGGCGTCCAACTCGGCCAGCGCGGTGGCGCCTTCGGTGTCGGAGCCGACCGTCAGCCTCTCCAGCCGCTCGGCCCGCTCCCGTATCCCGTCCGTGCGTGCGCCGGCCGGCAGCATCGCCAGACGGCGCACGACCTCGGCGTCCGGCGGCAGCGGGTTGACCGCGTACGCGCTGAGCAGGCCGCGCACCGCGAACCGCAGTATCCGGCGGGCGCTGAGCTGCGCGACGCCCCACTGTTCGCGGTCCAGAGCACCCACCAGGTCCTCGCGGGCATTCTCCACCAGCACGTTGGACCACACCAGGGTCATCGCGGCCGCGGAGAACCGGCGGGCCGGCACCGGTACGAGGCCGATCGCCTCCGGGTCCTCGATCGCGGCCCCGCCCACCCCGATGACGGGCAGTGCCGTGCTCGGCGGCGGTGTGATCGCGCCGGAGGGCGCGGCCAGCGGCATGGTCGCCACGATCGGCCCCTCACCGCGCCACGCCGCCCGCACCAGGCCGTACCGCAGGAACTCGGCGATCATCGGCCCGGCGTTCGGCGTCCCGGCCGCCTCCGCCGTGGCCAGCACCTGTTCCAGGGAACGGCCGAAGACCAGCGAGCGCCACGCCCGCGCTGTGCGGTGGCCGAGGACGAACACGTCCTGCCGTCCGCGCACCACGTGCACCCGCTCGCCGGTCTGCCAGGTGGTCACCGCGTCGGCGCGGGCCACGGTGATCCGCTCTCCGGTGTCCTCGACGCCGGAGATGCCGAGATCGACGGCGAGCCGGCGGCCCTCGTCCACGTAACCGGCCGCGTCCAGACCCGACACGTCCAGCGACGCCAGGGCGCGGAAGCGGCCGGACAACGGGTGGTCCCCGATCCGGTCCAGCTGCATGGGGAGCCACTTCGGCTCCAGGTAGGTCTCGCCGCGCGCTGCGGCCCACGACTTGACCGCCTGGAGCAGTCCCGCCTCCATCCATGCGGCGGCCTCCTGCGGCAGGCCCAGCCGCCGCAGCACCAGCGCATACCTCACGCAGTGCCGTGCCCGGTCCGCCCACCACCGGCCGGCCATGTCCGCGAAGTCATCCAGGGACATCAGCCCCTTCACCTTGGCCACCAGCTCCGGGTTGCGCAGCGGGAAGCTGCGCAGCAGACGCTGGCACCGGTTGAGCAGGTCCTCCACCTGCGCCCCCGAGCCCTCGCGCACCGCGGTGGCCACCGCGGAGAACTGTTCCTCCAGCTGGCGTACCGAACGGGTCCTGACCTCGACCCGCCGCCCGTCGACGAAGAGCAGGGAGGGCATGGTCGGCAGGTCCGCGTCGACGTCGGCGATGAGCAGGAAGTCGATGTCGGACGACGAATTGCCGAACCCCTCGGCGATCGAACCCTCCAGCACCACGGCGCAGCCGGCCGCGGAACGTATCTGCGGGAACGTCTTGTCGAGCAGGCTCTGCAGGTATTGCTCGCTGAGGATCACAGGGGTCTCCCGGTCGTGGTGGCGTCGGTCTCCAGGACACGTGAGTCCCGCAGCCGGCCGGCCCGCAGTTGTTCCCACATGTGCCGACGTCTCGGTTTGCCGCTGGACGTCCGGCTGATCAGCCCGCTGCGGCCGACGACGACCGTGACGGTGGTCTCGTCTCCCAGCGTGCCGCGCAACGCGGTGGTCGCCTTGCGCACCCAGCTGCCTTCGGGCCGCTCCACGAACAGCGTCACCGCGGTGCCGTCGGCGTTCCCGACGCCGACGACCGCGCACCTGTCCCGGGCGATGCCGGTCGCCGCGGCCACCCGCGCCTCCAGGTCCTCGACGTAGACGCTGCGCCCGTGTGCCTTGATGCTGTCGCCGGTCCGGCCGAGTACGAACAGCTCGCCGCGGTGCAGGAACCCGGCGTCCCCGGTCCGCAGCGCGCCGTCGACGATGCGGGTGGAGCCGGTGCGGCCGGCGTGGTAGCCGTCGGTGACCGAGGGGCCGGCCACCGCGATCTCGCCGAGGTGACCGTTCGGCAGCGGCTTCCCGTCCTCGTCCAGCACGTTGACGTCCAGCCCGTCGGCGGGCGGCCCGCAGCCGATCATCCAGCCTGTGCCGGCATCGTCGGGGGAGGGGGCGGGACCGGCTCCGCCGGTGAATCCCCGCTCCGCTTCGACGGTCACGGGCCCGCCGAGGCGCAGGCCGCCCGTGTCCACCCGCACGACCTTCAAGGGGGTCTGCCGGGAGCGTACGGTCACCGCCAGTGTCGCTTCCGCCAGGCCGTAGGACGGCAGGAAGACCGAGGAGGAGAAACCGGCGGGCGCGGCGAGCGCGGCGAATCGTTCCAGCACCCCTGGGGAGATGGGTTCGGCGCCGGTGATCGCGGTGCGCCACGCGGACAGGTCGAGGTCGCCGAGCCGCTTGCCCAGCCGCCGGACCGCGTACTCGAACGCGAAGGGCGGCGCGGCGGTGTGCGCGGCGAAGGCGAACCGGCTCAGCCAGCGGACCGGGTCGCGGATGAACTGTTCGGGCCGCATCAGCCAGAGATCCTCCTGCCTGCTGACAGGCGCCAGCAGGCAGCCGATGAGGCCCATGTCGTGGTGGAGCGGCAGCCAGGAAGCGGTGCTCTCGCCCGCCCGCCAGTCGAGCCGGTCATGGATCATCGACAGATTGGCCGCCAGATTGGCCCACCCGACCCGCACCCCGCGCGGACGGCTGCTGGAGCCGGAGGTGAACTGCAGCAGCGCCAGCCCGCTCGGAAGGTGTACCGGTGCTTCCTCGCCGTCGTCGTGCCAGACCCACGGCTCACGCTCCGAGCCGGCGGCGGCGACCACCCGTGCGGCGACGGGGGCCAGTTCGGCGGAGGTAATGGTGAGCGCGGCTCCGGTCTGCCCGAGGATTCCGGCCACGTGCTCCACGTACTCCGCCTCCGGCGTGTACGACGGCGGCGGAAGAAGGCACAGGGTGGCGCCGGCGGCCCAGACGCCGAAGAGCGAGGACAGGCAGGGGAAGCCGGTCGGCAGCAGAAGGCAGACCACGTCGCCGGGGCCGACTCCGGACGCGGCCAGCGACCCGGCCACCCGCCGCGCCGAAGCGGCGATCTCACGGTAGGAGTGGAAGGTCCAGCCGCCCCGGTCGTCCGCAAGGTGGATGCCGCGGTCGGTTCCGGCCGTGAGGCCGCCGGTGTGCGGCGGATCCGTCAGCCAGCCGAGCAGGTCGTCATTCACTCTTCGCCCCTCCCGCGCTTCCGGCGAGGACGGGCACGGTGGTCATGCCCGTGTCGGGAGCCGTGTCCTGGTCCGTGGCCGGGTTCGGCTCGTCGTCCAGGACCGTGATCGTCCCGGTGCCACCGTCCACCCGCACCCGTGCGCCGGTCCTCAATTCGGCCACCGCGCCCCTGACCTGGACCACCGTCGGGATGCCGAGCTCCCGGGCCACGATCGCCACATGCGTCAGCGGGCTGCCGCGCTCGATGACCAGGGCGGCGGACGAGGGCAGTGCGGCCACCCAGCCGGGGTCGGTGCGGTAGGTCACCAGGACGCCACCGGACACGTCGACCGGGGTGTCCGTGACGACGGCCCGTGCCTCCACCACTCCGGGGCAGGACGGCGTGCCGCGCAACTCTCGGACGCCGGTGCGCGCCACCGCGCCCGATACGAAGCCGGCTCGCTCCAGATTGCCCCGCCAGTAGGGCGCCGAGCGGGTGGTGAACCGGGACGGCGCGGACAACTGCTCGTCCTCGGCCCGCTGCCGCTTGCGCAGCTCCACCAGGTCCCGCAGGCCGGTGTGACCGGTCGTTCCTTCGTAGGCGCCGTGCAGTTCGTCGAGGTAGAGGAAGAAAACGTCGTTCCAGTGGTCGATCGCCCCGATCCGGGCGAGGTCGCGGCCCATGGCGCGCAGCATCCGCTTCGCCGAGCCGAACGCGCGGGTGCGGCAGAATCTGAGCTGTTCGCGGTTGTACAGCGAACTCTGCGCCTTGCGGCGGACGATGTCGTAGACGAGCCTGCGTGGGCCGCGCAGGTGCGCGTCCAGGTAGGCGTCGACGTCTCCGCCGGGGCCCGCTCCCACCTCGGGCAGTGCGGTGCGCAGCAGGGCGAACAGCGTGGAGGGGTCTTCCCGCAGGTCCGGTACCTCCAGCTTGAGTTCGTCGAGGCTGCGGTAGCCGTACGCGTCCACGTACGCGTCCACCGAGGCGAGGAACCCCGTGTGGCCGGCGGCACGCAACGCCTCGTAGGTCTCCTCGGCCGGTGTCTCCCTGACCAGGCGGTCGAGTTCGGTGTCCTTCCGCACGGCGGCCGCCAGCCGGGCCAGTGCGTGGGCCGGCTCGATGGACTCCACCTGCGGGCCGGGACTGGCGGCGCTCCAGGTCAGCCACTCGGGGGCGTCCGGCAGCCAGCGTCGGCCGAGCAGCGCGAGCCCGCCCAACGACCACAGGATCGCCGCGTCGAGCGTCTGCATCGGACCCCACTTCTCCAGCAGGTCCTTCTCCAGTGCGCGGAAACGCCCATGGACGTCCTGTCCGTCCATCGCGTCGTAGTCGACGTTGTCGAACTCCTGGTACGCCTCATAGAAATAGGCCATGAAGCGCTTGACCGACCTGTTCATGGTCAGGAACCGCCGGACGAATGCGCCCGCCGTCCTGGCCCTGGTCAGCCGACCGCGCAGCGAGGGCGAGAAGGTATACGGGTAGATCGCCGACGCGGTCTCGTCGTCGATTTCTTCCTCGACGCCGATGGCCAGCTCAAGCACTTTTCGATTGAGTTTGTAGAGAGGCGCGATCCGGACCATCCGGTACCAGTTGAAAAGGTTGTAGTAAACACGCCCGTGGAAATATCCGAGCATATTGGGGGCCCACTCGAATATCTCGCGGAGTTCGGCCTGAGGAACGCTCAAGGATCGGGCGTAGTACTCGTACACCTTGCCGTACACGTGGGCGGCGAAACTGAAGGTGAGGGGCGAGACGATTCCGGAGAAGCTTTCGACGATATTGGCGTTGTCCCATATGCGGATATCGGCGTCCGGGGCCGGTTCCGGGTTCCCTTCGGCAACCGGCAGGGCGGTGACCGGACGGGTCTGGAGTATCCACAGGGTTTCCCCGGAGAACGCCCACTCGATGTCCTGCGGGGACCCGAAGCACGCCGTGATCCTGACCCCCGCCTCATGCAGCCGGGCCAGCTCCGCGGGCTTCAGCGACAGCCGCTCCCGTTCCTGGGCCGGCACCGCGCTCACCAGGCAGCCCGAGCCCGCCGCGTCCGGGTGGTAGCGCTCCCCCTTCTCGCCGATCACCACGTCGTCCGTCGCGCCGGTGGCGGCGTCCAGCACCACGGTGTCGGCGTCGACCGCACCCGACACCAGCCCCTCGCCCAGCCCGTACACCGAGCTGACCACGTACTGGCCCCGGTCTCCGCTCACAGGATTCGCGGTGAACAGAACGCCACTGCGCTCGGCGTCCACCATCTCCTGTACGACGACGGCCATCTCCGCGTCGCGCAGCGGCAGCCCGTGACGCAGCCGGTAGTGCAGCGACCGCTCGGAGAACGCCGACGCCCAGCACCGCCGCACGTGGTCCTCGACCTCCGCGAGCCCTCGGACGTTCAGGAAGGTGTCGAACTGCCCCGCGAAGGAGAGGCGTGCCCCGTCCTCCTCGATGCCGGAGGAGCGCACCGCGACCGCGCCGCCCCCTGCCCGGCGATAGGCCTCCTCGATCACCGCGGCCGCCCGCTCGTCCAGCCGGCCCGAGCCGATGAGCTCGGCCAACTGTTCCGCGATCCGTCCGGCATTGTGAACAGTGGCTGTGGAGAGCAGCTCATCGATCCGCCCGGACATATCGAGGGCGGTAACGAATTTCCGGAACACATCGACGCCCACCACGGCCCACCGCGGGACGTCGAGCCCGTGAACGGAAAGATCATATAGATTCCTCCCCTTGCCGCCCGCCGCGCGTGCGACCTCTTCCAGCGAACTTCCAGCGAAAATGGTGCGCATCGAACCCCTAGGTCTCTGGCGCTACGTGCGGGAAAACCCATCTGTCTGGGCGGCCAAAAGTGCACACTAGTCGCAGAGAAGGCACCTCTGCCCCCCAGATATCCACTCCAATGGTTTCCCTAGTACTCGCCGATTGACCCGGCGCCGGACCAGCGGGTTGCCTCTACGGTTTGATTGTCGTCAGGCCTCCTTCGGGTAATGCATCGAGTCTCCTTCGGATCTCGAACGGGTCTCAAGGGTTTCACGACTGAGGAACTCGGAGCAGGCAACGGCAGAAGTAATATTCGCGCAGACGCTGGAATACGGAGAACAAAGACCATGCAGAAGCTTCCTCCCGGATCGCGGCAACCTGCCTTCCTCCAGACCTTCCACATGCGGAATCCGGTGCGTTATCACGAGAAGCTGCGCCGGCGCCACGGCCCGGTCTTCCGTCAGAAGCTCCTCGGCTTCCCGCCCCAGGTGGTCGTCACCAACCCCGAGCTCGCCGCACAGATCTGGGCCACCGACGGGGAGGGCAACCGGGCCGGGGCCCTGCGTGCCCGGTACATCCCCTGGGTGGGCGACCACTCCCTGCTGACGACCGACGGCGAGGGATGGTGGCGTCAGCGGCGGCTGATCAGCCCGACCCTGCACGGCCGCTCGATCGCGGCCTACCCTTCGATCATTTCCGAGATCGCCGCGCGCGACCTCGCCGACTGGCCCCTGGAGACGCCGTTCAAGCTCATGGACCGACTGCAGTCCATCACCCTCGACATCGCCCTGAGGCTGGTCTTCGGAGTCAGCGAACCGGGGAAGGACTCCGCGTTGCGAACCGCCCTCATCGCCTTCTCCAGAGTCACCGGGTCGCCCGCCCTGTTCCTGATGCCCTCGCGGCTGCGGACCTGGGCGGAGAACTCGCCGCTGGCCAAGCGCATGGCGTTCCTGCCGAGCACCCGCGCTCAGCGCGCCAGCGACGCGGTCGACGAGCTCCTCCTCGCGGAGATCGCCCGGCGCCGTGGGGAGAGCGACCCGGACGCCACCGACGTCCTGGGCCGGCTGCTCCGGGCACGGGACGACGAGGGCCTCGGCATGACCGACCAGGAAATCCGCGATCAGCTCATCACCCTGCTGGAAGCCGGCCTGGAGACCACGGCGACGGGCCTGTCCTGGACCTTCGAACGGCTGGTGCGCAACCCGGAGGCATACGCCCGCCTGAAGCAGGAGGTCGAACGCGGCGAGGAGGAGATCTACCTCGACGCGGTCATCAAGGAGGCACTGCGCGCCCGCCCGGTCGTATTCGGCAGCGGCCGCGTGCTCGACCAGCCGGTGCACATCGGTGAGTACGACATCCCGGCCGGCTGGGTGGGCATTCCGATGATCTCGCTCATCCTGAGCAACGACTCCGCCTACCCGGATCCCGAGGAGTTCCGCCCGGAGCGCTTCATCGGCGAGGACACCAAAGCGGCCCAGCGTTCCTTCCTGCCGTTCGGCGGCGGCCGCCGCTACTGCGTCGGTGCCCAACTGGCCATGATGGAGATGAAGTACATAGCCCGTGAGGTGGTGCGTCACATCGACCTCGCCCCGGCCCGCCCCGCGCCGGAGAAGCAGCGGATGTGGCACGTCAGCCTCATCCCCGGTGACCGTGCCGCCGTGGTCGCCCACCGCAAGCCGGCGGCCCGCGCGGCTGCCACCGAGGAGGCCGCCACCGGCCTGGCATCGGCCGGCGGCATCACGGAGTGCCCGGTGCACCAGGGCGCTTGAGCCGGCCGCCTCCTCCTGAGCCATCGGACCGATCTCTCACCCCACCCGAACCAGCAAAGGCCGGACCATGAGGTACGAGAACGTATACATCCAGGGCCTCGGTGTGAAGCTGGGCCGTCTGCAGTCCGTCGAGGAAGCCATCGAACTCGGCTTGTGCCACCCCGAGGCGGCCGCCATGACCGAGCAGCGCTCGGTGTCGGTGTCCGCCGTCGCCGGGCCGGACCTTGCCATCGAGGCGGGCCGCGATGCCCTGGCCGCCGCGCGGGCCACTGCGCCCGGCGGCACCCTCGCCATCGACCTGCATCTACACGTCGCCACGTACTTCCAGGGCGTGGACCTGTGGTCCGCTCCCTGCTACGTACTCAACCATCTGGACGGGCCCGGCCCACGGGTGTCCGCACAGTTCTCCGCCATGTCCAACGGCTGTGTCGCCGCGCTGGAAGTTGCCGCGAGCGTGCTCAACGGCAGGCCCGACGTGGAGACCGCCCTGATCACCACGGGCGACCGGTTCGGCGAGCCCGGCGTCCCGCACTGGAGCGTGGACGACGACATGGCGTTGGGCGACGCGGGCAGCGCCGTCGTGCTCGGCGTCGCGCCCGGCGTCGCCCGCCTCGTCTCGACCGCCTCCTACTGCGACCCCACGCTCGAACCGCTGCACCGGGGCACCGAGGAGTTCCACCGGGCCAGCCGCGCCGCCCAGGTGCCCATCGACCTGATCACCCGCCGGAAGGACTACTTCGCCCGGCACGACGCTGCGGAGTTCATCCGCCGCAACGAATTCGGCATGCGCGAGGCCGTCAAGCGCGCCCTGGGCGATGCCGGGCTCGACATGGCGGACATGGCGAAGGTCCTGGTGCCGTTCTTCGGCCGCGGTCTCACGCGCAACACCTGCCTCAAACCGCTGGGCATCACGGAGGACCGCACCCTCACCGACTGGGGGCTGTCCCTGGGACACCTGAGCGGCAGCGACCAGTTCGTGGGCCTGCACCGACTGGTCGAAACCGGTGCGGTCGCGCCCGGCGACCACGTGTTGCTGTTCGGCGTGGGCAGCGGGTTCACCTGGACCACCGCCGTCGTGCAGATCACCGGGGCCGAGGCCCGATAGCCGATGTCCCGGGCCCCTCGCCCTACCGCCGGCGCAGCGGGACCCCGTGCTCGAAGACCGCCGCGACCGCCCGCGGGACATCCTCCGGACTGTCGACGAACACGACCGGAAAGGGGTAGTGAAGCGCGTTCAGGATGGGCGAGGGGCCCACGATCAGCCCCAGCCTGGCCCCGTGACGCTCCATCTCCCGCGTCAGATGCACCACGCTGATGGGCGCGACGACGTTGTTGGTGAACATGTCGCACACCTCCTCGGCGCGGGTGAGGGTCTTCTGCTCCAGGGACGAGCAGAGCGCCAGCGAGGGGTCGGTGAACGGCATCCCCGAGATGTACCCCCGGGTCACCTCCCGGGCCCCCGCGCGCAGCGGGCTGTGCTCCGCCACGTCGGCGCCCTCGGTGACGGTGACCATGCCGCCGGTCTCGGCGCTGAGCTTCTCCAGCGCGTCCCGGTAGCCGCTGAGCATGACGATCCGCACCCGGCGGTCCGTGTCCCAGCCGAAGTCGCAGGCCACGAACACGCCCTCGTAGCCGGCGCAGAGCTCCGCCGGATCGTCGTCCGGACCCAGATAGGCGGAGGCGATGCCCTCCTCCCGCTCCGGCTCCGGCACGCTCGGCGTCTGCTTCGGCCGGAGCTCACCGCGCATCAGGAGCCCCATGAGCTCCTCCCGCCCGCACGCCCCGGCGATGCAGGAGCCGACCATGCCGCCCAGGCTCATACCGCCGACCATGTGCGGACGCAGCCCCTTCTCGGCCAGCACGTCCTGAATGCCGAGCTGAGCGGCCGCCAGCCCGACGGACACGGCGCGCCGCTGAACCCCGTCGTCGAAGTCCCCGTTCTGTCGCACAAGGGCCTCGACATCGAGGCCTGTCCACGCCGAAGCCTGTGCGAAGGACTTGCGCACCGCCGCGTACTGGTCGTAGAAATCGACGACCCCGCCCGGTTCGTAGCGGAACAGATTCGTACCAAATATCGACGCTAGAGCCACGTGTGTCACCTCCATGACGAGGGCAACGCTAAGCGAGGAAGTACCAGGGGCTTTCCCAGAGTTGAGAAGGGTACGGTGATCACCATGCCAATGGGATACTTAGTGACGACGGTGATCGTCGCCTGGTGCACGTTCTTCGCCGTTGTCGCACCGCGCCGCCCCCAGCCTCTGGCGAGCATGAGTTTCTGGTTCGGCCTGATCCTCAACGAGGTGCCGTTCCTGGGCATCTACGTCCTGGTGGCATCCACGGCCCTGGCCGCCGCCCAGGGCGATCTGGGATCGACGGGCGCCAAGGTGACAGCCGCGGTGGCCGCCCTTGCCGCCATCGGCCTGGCCGTCTCCGCCTGGCGGGGGGTGCGCTCGGACCAAGTGGTCGAAAAGGCCCTTGAGGACGGGCTCGGGACCAGTTGGCGGAATCGCGTGAGGATACCGCTGCGCCGCCACCGGCCCTGGGCCCTCATCCTGCTGCTGCCGGGCTCCATGCGACGGCGTGACGTGGAACGGATCCGCAACATCAGCTACGGGGACGCCGGGCGCCGGAATCTCCTCGACGTCTACCGTCGCCGCGACGCGCCGGCGAACGCGCCGGTCCTGATCTACTTCCACGGCGGCCACTACACCAGCGGTGCGAAGAGCCGCGAGGCACGGCCCCTGTTGAACCGGCTGGCCGGCCAGGGGTGGGTGTGCATCAGCGCCAACTACCGTCTGCGGCCCCAGACCACGTTCCCGGGCCACCAGATCGACGCCAAGAAGGTCATCGCCTGGGCCCGCGAGCACGGTTCCGAGTACGGCGCCGATGCGTCGAGACTGTTCGTGGCGGGCAGCTCCGCCGGATCCAACATCGCGGGCCTGTGCGCGCTCACGCCGAACGATCCGATGTTCCAGCCCGGATTCGAGTCGGCCGACACCTCGGTCACCGCGGCGATCTGCTTCTACGGCTTCTACGGCCACTACTTCGGCGCCCCGCCGGACGAGCCGCCGCCCCCGCTCCAGCCACAGGGCTACATCCACCCCGGTGCGCCGCCCTTCTTCGTCGCTCACGGCACCAGGGACGCGCTGGGGACTGTCGAGGGCGCCCGGAACTTCGTCGCCCAACTGCGCCACGGTTCGGACAGCACCGTGGTCTACGCCGAACTCCCCGGCGGGCAGCATGCTTTCGACGTCTTCCACTCCCCGCGCTTCGAGGCCGTCGTGGACGGCGTCGAAGCCTTTGCCGCCTGGGTCCTGACTACTCCGCAGCACACTCCTGACCCAGCCCGCGAGGTGTACTGATCACGAGCGCCGCTGACACGGCGGCCTTGATCAACGGCGCAATGCCCGGCTGAGGACCGTGGGCGGGAGCGCGATGGCGAGCGTGGCGGACGACCCGTGCTGCGCCGCCGGTCCGCAATGTCCGCGTGCGCAACCGGTGCGAACGCCGCGACCGAGTGTGCGCCGATCGGCGGCAGCGTCCCCGAATGAGTTAAAGGAGCGGGTTAAAGATTAGGATAAGGGCTGTAGCGTCCGGGCTGGAGGTAGGCAGTGGCATCCGAGGAAGAGCTGTTCGCGAACATCGACGCATTGCTGGACGAAGAGCCGCAGCTCCCGCCTCCCGCGGAGCGGGCCCGCCTCCGGGAGGCCGCCGGCATCACCCAGGCCCGCCTCGCGACAGCGCTGAAGACCACGACGCAGTCGGTCAAGAACTACGAGAACGGCCGCTCCGAGCCGCGGTCGCCGCGACTGGAGGCCTACCAGCGGCTGCTGAACGGCTGGGCGGCGAAGTACCCCGTCCACAGCACCCCCACCCCTCGGCCCACCCGCGCCCCTCAGTCCGCCCCACCGCCGCAGCAGCCGCCCGCACCGCAGTCCGCCGTACCGGCAGCCGCGCCCGTCATGCCCATCGCGGCTCCTGCGCCGGAACGGCCCGCCCGTACGGCTGGGGCCCCCACGGCGGCTCCGGCTGCGGCCCCTGCGGCGGCCCCGCGGCGCCCGGCTGCGAAGAAGGCGGCGCAGCCCGCCCAGGACCCGCGCTTCCCGCACGGCCCGCTCGCCGTACTGGACGGCGACGGCTCCGCGTACGGCGCCGACGGCATCGTGCTCGACTGCCCCGCCCGCACGGTCCCGGAGCTCGTGGAGTGGACGCTCGGTGAATCCGGTCTCGGCGCGGCGAGGCTGAACCGCTACGGCAAGGACTCCGACCCGCTGATCGCGCTCACCGCGACAGCCGCCGTGAAACTGGGACTGCCGGAGCACCTGGAGGGCCACGAACAGCGCCGCTCCCTGCGCCTGCCCGAGGACCACCCCGTGGTCAAGCAGATCGCGAAGGCCAGATGGCAGCTCACCCGGCGCGGGTTCGGCCCGTGGGCCCGGATCTACCGCAAGGTCCAGGGCCGTGACCGGCAGTGCGTGCAGCTCGCGCTCCTGTCCTGGGACGCCCTCGACGAGCGGTCCTGGCCCGGCGTCACGGACATGGAACCGGCCGACATCGCCCGCGTCCTCGGTATCTACGCCCAGCGCGTCATCACCCCGCGCGGTTCCACCGCGGTCTCCGGACTGGAACTGATGACAGCGCTGCGCCCGCCGACGAAGGCCGTACAGGACCCGGAGACCGGGAACTGGGTATCCGGGTACAACGCCGGTTCCCTGGGGACGGAGCCGATGGACCCGGCGCCGCCGGAAGCCACCCCGGAACACCCCGTCGTCGTGAACAGCGGCTGGACCGGCGGCTTCCTGAACGAGGAGGCATACCAATGGGTGCGGCCGGTGGACTCCCTCACCGACGAGGAGTGCACCCTGCCGTACGCGGTCGGCCTCGACCTCAACACGGCGTTCCTCGCCGCCGCGGCCCGCCTCGTTGTCGGCCTCTCCGCCCCCGACCACTTCGACGCCCCGAAGTTCAACCCGAAGATCCCCGGGAGCTGGCTGGTCGACCTCTCCCGCATCGAACCCGACCCGCGCCTGCCCAGCCCGTTCACCCCGGACGGAACCCGCCCCACGGGGCCGGCCTGGTACCAGACCCACACGGTCGCCTACGCCCAGGAGCTCGGGCACGACGTGCACCCGATCGAGGCGTACCTGCGCCGCGAGACCGGCGCGTACCTCGACCCGTGGCACGACCGCCTCAAGACGGCGTACGTCGACACCCTGGCGGACCTGGGCGTCACCCGGGACCTGGACGACCGCCGGTTCCTGGCCGCGATGGAGCGGCACAAGCAGCTCGACCCGGCCCTGGCCGCCGTCCTGTCCGCGATCAAGGCCACGGTGAAGGGCGGCGTCGGCAAGCTCAGGGAGCGCCCGCAGGGCAAGTCCTACAAGGAGGGCGACCGGTGGCCCTCCCTGGAGCGGCCGACCTGGCGCCCCGACATCCGGGCCGCCGTCATCAGCAAGGCCCGGGTCAACATGCACCGCAAACTGCAGAACATGGCCCGCATGACGGGCCTGTATCCGCTCGCCGTGCTCTCCGACTGCGTCGTCTACCCCTCGCCGGGCGACAGCCCGCTCGACTTCCTCCCCTACGCGGCGTCCGGCAAGCCGCAGCCCGGCGGCTTCCGCCTCGGCCCCACCCCGGGCCTGGCGAAGCTGGAGGGCGTCCAGTCGATGCTGTGGGCGGTCGACCTGATGGAGAAGGACCTCAACCCTGCCCGCCACATCAAGGGCGGCGACGCCGTCCTGGACGAAGGGGAGTAGCGCCGTGAGGGAGATCGACGACGCCATCGAACGCGCCGACCGGGAAGCCTTCACCCGGGAACCGCCCAAGACCCTCAAGGGCCGCATCAACTACCTACTGCGGCAGTTGGGCACCGCCAGGGCCGTCGCGGCGGAGCTCGGCATCACGGCCGACTCCGTCAACCGCTACCGGCGCGGCGCCCGGAAGAACCCGCCGAGGAACATCGCCCTGAAGATCGAGGAAGCCGTCCTGTCCCGCTGGCAGCCCCAGGTCCGCAAACGCCGGCACCAGCAGGCCGCCACCACGGGAATCACCGTGGAGACCCGGGCCCGGTTCGGCTACACCGCCCCCATCGGCACCACCGACGACGGCCGCTTCCGCCGCCTCACGGTCCGTCTGCCCGGCAGCTACGCGCAACGCCTGTTCGACGCCCGCGGCGCGGGAGCCGACGACCAGGAGATGCGCGGAATCATCGCCGACGGATTCCGGAACATCTATTTCCAGGACGGCGGTGTCCGCGCCCAGGGACTGTCGGACGTGGAGATCAACGACATCGATTACCTGGACCTGGATTACTGAACGGAGACCAGCACACGATCTCGACGTCCCCAAGGGATTGTCCCTTGATCAGTCAGGCCTCCCGTTCCACCGGCAGCCACAACTCGGCATCCGCCTCGCTGCCGTCCGCCGACATCCGCGTACGAAGGATCTCCGGCCCGGGGCGGCTCCGGTACGGGTTCGACGGGAACCACTCGGTGAACACATCCCGCCACAGCGCCTGGATCGCCTCCGGCGCCGGCCCCGAGGTGGTGAAGACCGCCCAGGTACCGGCCGGCACCGGCAGTGTGGCCATGCCCTCCGGCGCGGACGCCAGGGTGACGACCCCGTAGTAGTAGTCGAGGCAGGTACCCTCCGCCCGGCCGGGATCGAGGCCGTCGCAGACCGCGAGGATGCCGTGCGGCTCCTGGTCGGACAGCTTCTCCAGCAGCTCCCTCGCCCGGTCGCCGGTCCCGCGGACGAAATCGATGATCGCCCGGTTGGGCCCCGAGTGCACGAGCGGCACCCGGGCCTTCGCCCCGACGACGGTGAACTCCGGCTTGTGCACCACGCGGTAGCGCATGCTGCCGCTCCCCTCGACGATGAGGCGGAACGTCATCCGGGGCTGCGAGCTGAGCGCCGCGCCGGTGCGCCGTGCCTCGCCGGGTCCGACGCCGTGCACCGTACGGAACGCCCGCGCGAACGCCTCTCCCGAGCCGTATCCGTACCGCACCGCGATCTCCAGCAGCGTCCGCTCACCGGCCAGTACCTCCGCGCCCGCGACGGTCAGCCTCCGGCGCCTGATGTACTCCGACAGCGGCATCCCCGCGAGCGCCGAGAACATCCGCCGCAGGTGGTACTGCGAGGTGGCCGCGACCCGTGCCAGCTCGCCGACGTCGATGGAGCCGTCGAGCTGCCGCTCGATGTGCTCCATGGCCTGATTGAGCCGCTCCAGCACGCTCGCCTCCAAGATCCCGGACAGTGATTCAACCAGGCGCTGCCCGGCACACCACACCCGAGAAAAGCGGTGCGGCAAGTGTCGGGTGACCGGGGCGGACGGTGCGGCACGCTGGCGGCATGGACGACACGACCTTGGTATCCCGCTTCCTCCGCGACGGCTTCGTCAAGCTGGAGGGCGCCGTCGCACCCCGCGTGGCCGCGAGCTGCGCACGGCTGCTGTGGCGGGAGACGGGCTGCGACCCGGACGACCCGGTGACGTGGACACAGCCCGTGCACTGGGTCGGCGGGATGGCCCAGGGGCCGTTCGCCGCCGCCCCCAACTCCCCGGCCCTGCACCGGGCGTACGACCTGCTGGCCGGGGCGGGGCGCTGGGAGCCGCGTTACTCGCTCGGGACTTTCCCGCTGCGCTTCCCGCACGAGGAGGAGCCCGACGACGCGGGCTGGCACATCGAGGGCAGCTATGCGGTGGAGGGCGAGACCTGGCCCTTCACCAATCTCCGCTCACGCGGCCGGGCCCTGCTGATGCTGTTCCTCTTCAGCGAGGTGGGAGAAGAGGACGCCCCGACCCGGATCCGGGCCGGCTCCCACCTCGACGTGCCGAAGGTGCTGGAGCCGTACGGGGAGGAGGGCGCGAACGGCCTGGCCATCGCGCCGGACCTCGTAGCGGCCTCCGCCCACCGGCCGCTCGCCCTCGCCACCGGCTCCCCGGGTGACGTCTTCCTGTGCCATCCGTTCCTGGTGCACGCGGCACAGCCGCACCACGGGACGCGGCCGCGCTTCATGGCCCAGCCGCCGCTGATGCCGGCCGCGCCGTACGAACCGGAGCGGGCCGACGGCGCGTACTCACCGGTGGAGATCGCGATTCGTCGGGGCCTGGGACGGGACACCTCCGGCGACTAGCGCGCCCCGTCATCGCCAGGCACATTCGCCTGCCGCCGGGCGGCAAGAACCACCAGGCCCCCGATGACCGCGAGGCTCATCAGGACCACACCGAATACCGTGGCACCAGCGGTCAGGCCCACCGCGTCACTCAGGTAGCCGGCGGACACGGGCAGCACACCGGCCAGAACGTAACCCCCCACGTTGAGCGCGGCATTGGCCTCCGCGAGACGCTGAGGAGGGACGCCGGAACTGAGCAGCGACAGGCCGCCGAGCTGCCCCAGCCCCTGGCCGGCCCCGGCGAGCAGCGCAGAGGCGAGGAGGACCGGCGCCGACGAGGCGTGCACGGCGACCACCAGCATGATCATGCCGAGCGCGGTGCTGCTCGCGCCGGCCGTGAGGATGGTGCGCCGGCGCAGCCGCCGGACGGCGAACTGCACGGCGGTGGCGGCGAGGAACATGGCGAAGGCCATGGCGCCGGCGGTGATCCGGCTGGTGGTGCCCAGCAGTCCCGAAAGGAGCGAGGGGCCCAGCGAGAGGACGAAGGAGGTGGCGGTGATGCCGGGTGCGAACACGGCGATGCCCTGGATGAGCTGCCGGCCGTGGCCGCGCGGGACCGACGGCACCCGCACCCAGGCGCCTTTCGCGGGCGCCGCGGGGCGCCGGAGCGGCATGCGGAGCACGGCGGACACCGCGGTGAGGAGCAGCGCGGCCTCGACGGCGAAGACGGTGACGGTCGGCGCGGGCAGGGTCTCGGACAGGACACCGGCCAGGAACGGGCCGAGACCTGCGCCGAAGACCATCGCGCAGGAGGCGAGCAGGGCGCCGGTCCGCCTGCGTTCGTGACCGGCCACGTCGGTCACGGCCGCCATACCGGCGGAGACCACGGCGCCGACGGCGATGCCGGTGAACAGCCGGGCCACGATCAGCGCGGCCACACCGGTGGCCGTCGCGAAGATCAGGCACGCGACCATGGCGAGCCCGAGGGCGGGCAGCAGTACGGGCTTGCGCCCGATCCGGTCCGAGACGACACCGGATACGAGGAGCGAGCCGAGCAGCCCGACGATGTAGAACGCGAAAACGACCGTCAGGGTCCCCTTGGAGAACCCGATATCGCGCTGCCACAGCACGTACAGCGGCGTGGCCGCGTTCGAGAGGACGAAGACGGCCGTGACCGGCCACGCGGCCAGCCACACCCACCACAGCGGAGCACCGGCCCGCCCGCCGGGCCGCACCGGGTCACCTTGCCCCACCCCGACGGCAGCACGGACGGGCGCGTTACGGATCTCGGACATGGCTGTTCCTCCTGGCTCCGCTACAGTACGACTGTAGTCGAACTTAGCAGGCAGTACGATGGAACTCGTACAGAGGAATCGAGCCACGAGGAGTCACTCATGCCTCCGACCGAAACGGTGTTCCCGGAGCCACCCGGCCTGCCGTCACCGCTGCCGGAGCCGGCGGTCGAAGACCTGCGCCTGGAAACGGTCCTCGGCGCACTCAGCGACCCCTTGAGGCTGACGATCGTCCGCAAACTCCTCCTGGAATCGGAGCAGTTCGACCACCCCTGCGGCTGGTTCGGCCTCGACCGGCCCAAGTCCTCCCTCACGCACCACTTCAAGGCACTACGGGAGGCAGGGATCACCCGCCAGCGCCAGTACGGACTCGAACGCCGCAGCCACGTACGCGCAGACGACCTCAACACCCGCTTCCCCGGCCTCCTCGACCTGGTCGCAGACTGGGCCCCCTCGGCGTAACCACCGGCCAACCGGCGGTCGTGGCACGGGACCCCGCTGCACACCCCTACTTGTGGTCACGGAGGAAGGCCGGGATGTCGGCCCGGGTCGGGTAGTCGGGCAGCGGTGCGGGCTTGTCCTGGAGGAATGCGGTGATGACGGCTGCTGCTCGTCGGTCGTTGCCACCCAGGCCGTTCCACATGTGGTGGCCGACACCGGGCATGTACTGGGTGCGCCGGATGGCGGGGTTGTCCGCGAGGACGGTTGTCTGCCACTGCCGGACCTGGGAGGAGCACTCGGCCATCATCAGCATCGCGGGTGTCCGGGAACGCCTCAACCGGGGGGCGATGGAGGGGGAGTCCTTGATCGTCTGCTGGATGCGGAGGCTGGCGGCGGCGCTGAAGGAGAAGTTCTGCTCCGTGTCCTCGACCGGGATGCGGTGCGCGTCCCGCGCGCAGTAGGCGGACGCGGTGTCGCTGCCGAGATCGGCGGCGGTGAAGGCGTTGTCGCCTTCTGCCTGTCCTACCAGCCCGTTGTCCGGGCTGAGCAGTCCGAGCCGCATGAGGCCGAAGGCGACCGCGTACCGCGGAACGCGTGTGGAGCGTGGTCCGGTCATGGCCGGTGCGATGCCGCGGGCCGATGGCCGGCCCTTCTGTCCGGCCATCCGGGCGGTGGGGCCGTCCATCGGGCCCGGCTCGGCGATGACCGCCCGGCGCAGGTGGTCGGCGACGGCCGGGTCGGCCAGCGCGCGGGTGAGCACGACCGCGCCCGAGGAGAAACCCAGTACGTCGGCGCGGCCCTTGCCGAGTTTGCCGACGAAGGCGCCGAGGTCATGGACGGACCGGGTGATCGAGTACTGGTCCATGGGCAGCAGGTCACTGCGTCCACCGCCGGCCTGTTCGTAGGCGTACACGTCGTAGCCCTGTCCCGCGAGCCGCTGCAGGAAGCGGTGGTCGAGCACTGAGATGCCGCGCACCGGGCCGCCGTTGAGGTAGACGAGCGGGACGCGTTGCCGGGGGCTGTTGCCGGCGGGCGGGTAGTGGTAGACCGCGACCCGGCTGCCGGTGGACAGGCGCCAGTGCTCGGTGGTCACGAACGACAGGGCGGGCGGGTGGTGGCGCGTCGTGGAGACGGTGGGGACGCACACCGACAGGGTCAGGGCCGCTGCTACGAGGACCGGCAGGAAGGGCACCATCCGTCCCCGCCAGGAGCGGCGGCGGCCTCGCCATATCGCCGCGGCAGCCGCGATCCCGACAGTCGCTGACCATGCGGCCAACCCCGATCCCGCACCGTCGGTGGCGGCGATCAGCGCCACGAAGACGGCGACCAGCCCCACTACCGCGGCGGTGGCCGCCAGCAGGCGGCCGACAAGGCGCAAGCAACGTATGACGGACGGTGGCACGGTGGGCTCCCCGAGTTTTGGAACGACGTTTTGAAACGACGTTATCAGCATGGGTAAACTGCTTTTCATGGGAAGGCCGAGAACAAACGACGCCGACGTCGGAGAACGGCTCATCGCATGCGCGACCGAGATGTTCGCCACCCGCCCGCAGGAGTCGGTCACGGTCCGCGCGCTGGCCGCCGCCGCCGGAACGTCGACGGCGGCGGTGTACACGTTGTTCCAGGGGAAGGACGGTGTGATCCGCGAGGTGCGCGACCGGGCGGTCGCCGGCCTGTTCCAGGACCTGACGGCCGTTCCCGGCTCGGAGGCCGCCCTGGAGGACCTGTACGCGTTGGCCGTGGCGTATCGCCACTGGGGACGTGAACACCGTCACCTGTACGCGGTGTTGTTCGGTGGCGCACAGTCCTTCGTGCCGTCGGCCCGGGTCGGTGACCGAGACCCGGTGCGACCGCTTGTCGCGGCGATCGACCGTGCCGTGGCGGATCAGATCCTCGCGGGCGACACCACACTGATCGCCGTCTCGTTGTGGGTCGCCCTGCACGGGCTCGTGACCCTCGAACTCGCCGGCGGCCTCGACGGCACCGCGGCCGAGACCGCGTTCCGGTCAACGATTGATGCCGTACTGCGCGGCTGGGCAACCCCCGCCGCCTTCCCTGGCCTTCGACGCCCGGACCCGGCGCCGTGAACCGGCCACCTCCAGGCGCTCCTGGGCGACGAGTTCGGCGACGTCGGCGGTGCTCCGCAGCGAAATGATCGCGCCTGCTGCGCATTCCGCGTCGCTGCCGGTGCCGTACTCGTATTCGTCGCCCGCCGGTCGACCGAGGGGATTCACCCGCCTCTGTTGCACCTTTCTGCCACCTCACCGAAGAAAGAGCTTGCAGCCACCCGGCTCCCCGCCTACGGTGCTGCGCATGGGTTCTCTGTGATACTCCCCGTGCGGCCGCGTTGAGCTTGGCTCCGCCGTCGCACGTTCTCGTCCGTGCTTCCGCTCCTCCCGGTAATGCCGCCTGTTTGGCGTACCGCGGAGTGTTTCCGGCGTGCGCGGACGCGTACGTCCACCCGTGCCGATCGGCCCCGCCGAGAACAGGGGACTCCATGCTTACTGCACAGCTATCTCTTCAGAACGTCACCCGCCGCTACGACGACCACGTCGTGCTGGACGACGTGTCCTTCAGCGTCAAGCCGGGCGAGAAGGCCGGCATCATCGGCGACAACGGAGCCGGAAAATCCACCCTGCTGCGACTGATCGCCGGCCAGGACCGGCCCGACAACGGCGAACTGACCGTGATCGCACCAGGCGGCTCGGGCTATCTGGCCCAGTCGTTGGCCCTGCCCCCCGAGGCCACCGTCCAGGCCGCAGTGGATATGGCTCTTGCCGACCTGCGTGAACTCGAAGCGCGTATGCACCACGCCGAAGCCGGACTCAGGGGCTTGGCGGGGGCGGAGCTCACCGCCGCGCTGGACGCCTACGCCCACATGCTCGCCCAGTACGAGGCGCGCGCCGGCTACGAAGCCGATGCCCGGGTGGACATCGCCCTGCACGGGCTCGGCCTGCCGGATCTGGCTCGGGACCGGACCCTGGGCACGCTTTCGGGCGGTGAGCGATCACGGCTGGCGCTGGCCGCGACCTTGGCGTCCCAGCCGGAGCTGCTACTGCTGGACGAGCCGACCAACGATCTGGACGACCAAGCGGTGGGCTGGCTGGAGGAACACCTGCGGGCGCATCGCGGCACGGTGCTCGCGGTCACCCACGACCGGGTGTTCCTGGAACGGGTCACCACCACGATCCTGGAGGTCGGCGAGGGCAAGGTGACGCGTCACGGCGACGGCTACAACGGCTACCTTGCCGCCAAGGCCGCTGAGCGGCGGCGCCGTCTGCAGGAGTACGCGCACTGGTGCACGGAGCTGGCCCGCAGTCAGAAGCTGGCCGCCACGAACGTGGCACGGCTGGAGGCGATCCCTCGCAAGGCGCCGTTCGCCGTGTTCGGCCACGGCGGCTTCCGTGCCCGCGGCCGTGGCCACGGGGCGATGGTCCGTATCCGCAATGCGAAGGAGCGTGTCGAACGGCTGACGGACAAGCCTGTCGCGCCGCCGCCCGAACCGCTGGTCCTCGCCGCTCGGATGTCCACCGCCGATGGTCGGACGTCGCAGGCCGCGGCGGAACTCACCGGCATCCGTGTCGAGGGCCGGCTGCACGTACCTTCGCTGCGGATCGGCGGCGAGGAGCGGCTGTTGGTCACCGGACCCAACGGGGCCGGCAAGACAACGCTCATGCGGGTGCTGGCGGGTGAGCTGCGGCCCGATGAGGGGACGGTGCGCACGCGGGGCCGAGTCGGGCACCTGAGACAGGAAGAGACACCGTGGCCGCCCGGCCTGACAGTCCCACAGGCGTTCGCCCACGGCTGCGGGGGCGAACTGGATGAGCGCATCGACCATCTTCTGTCCCTCGGCCTGTTCAGCCCTGCCGAGCTGCGCCTGAAAGTGGGCGAACTGTCCTATGGACAAAGGCGCCGGATCGAACTGGCCCGTCTCGTCAGCGAACCCGTCGACCTGTTGCTGCTGGACGAGCCCACCAACCATCTCTCCCCCGTCCTGGTCGAAGAACTGGAAGGAGCGCTGGCCCGCTACCGAGGCGCGGTCGTCGTCGTCACCCACGACCGCCGCATGCGAACCCGCTTCACCGGCAGGCACGTGCAACTGAACGCGGGCCACGTCGCACAGTTTCAGGCGACCGGAGCGGTCTGAAGCCCCACCACCGGGAGTCCGGCACGGTGCTTTTCGACAAGGGCCATTCCATCCAGCATTCCGCTATGTCGAGCAGTCAAATGCGTGACACGTGAATGTGCTTGGCCGTCATGGACCCGGTCATAGGGGCATAACCCCAACAAGTAAGTCAAGACTTACCTTTGGAGGGCTTCGTCCGTATGGTGTGGCTCGAATCAAAGGAGCTTCTTGTTGCCGAAGAGAAAAGATTCTGCTGTGCGCGCGGTTGAATTGGAGCAGGATTATGTGTCCTCGTTGTACGAGCTGCTCACCGAGCGGCTTTCCGAGGCGCGAGCAAACAGGGCGAGTGTGCTGAAGGCCCCGGCCGACAGCGCCGGTGAGGCGTACGAGAGGGAGATCGCCGCCGAACGTCTGGCCAAGGAAATCGGCCGGCTGGAGGGCGCCGAAAAAGGGCTGGTCTTCGGACGCATCGACTGGACGGACGGCACCGCGCTGCGCATCGGACGGATCGGACTCCACACGGAGGAGGACGACCTGCCGCTGCTCGTGGACTGGCGCGCGAACGCGGCGCGGCCCTTCTACGAGGCGACACCGGTCCACCCGATGGACCTGCGGCGCCGCAGGCATCTGCGCCTCGATGACCGCACCGTCGTCTCGGTGAGCGACGAACTGCTGGACGGGACCGACCCGACCCACGAGGACGTCGTGGGGGACGGCCCGCTGACCGAGGCACTGTCGGCCAGGCGCACGGGCAAGATGCACGCCGCCGTCGCGACGCTCCAGGCCGAGCAGGACGAGATCGTCCGCTCCCGCCACCGAGGGGTGACCGTGGTGCAGGGCGGGCCCGGCACCGGCAAGACGGTCGTCGCCCTGCACCGGGCGGCCTACGTCCTGTACGCGTTTCCGCGCGCCGCGGAAGAGGGAGTCCTGGTGGTGGGCCCGAACGCCCGGTTCCTCGACTACATCTCCCAGGTCCTCCCCTCACTGGGAGAGAACGACGTGGTTCTGGCGACCTGCCAGGAACTGGCCGGAGTGTTCACGGAGGCGGCGGACCCCTTCGACACGGCACGTCTCAAGGGCTCCTCCGCCCTCGCCGACGCCCTGGTCGGCCTGCTGCGCGTCCACCAGGCCCCCGCCGGTGACTTCACCGTGCGGGTCGGTCAGGAAGTGGTCCACCTGTCCGAGAAGGAAGTGGCCACGGCACGCGACGCCGCCGTGGCAGCCGTACCGGGGCACAACCCCGCGCGCCAGGTCTTCAAGGAGCTCCTGGCCGATGCTGTCACCGAGGCGATGCAGCGGGACATGGGCGACATCCTGGAGCAGATCGACGCCGATACCGAGAAGATGACGGGCCTGAACCTCGACCGGTTCACCGGAGCCGCCCAGCGCCGTACCGAAGGCGCGGCCGACCCGGATCCGGCCCACGAGCTGGACCTGGACGCCATCCGGGCCGACCTCCTCGACGACGCCGGCGTCGACCGGGCGGTCGAGGCGCTGTGGCCGCGGCTCCTGCCGGGCGGCCTCGTGGAAGAGCTCCTGACGCAGGCCGGCGCTCTCGCCGAGCACCTGCCCGGCCTGACCGCGCAGGAGCGGTCCCTGCTGCTGCGAGGTCCCGACGACCCGTGGACCGGCGCCGATGTCCCGCTGCTGGACGAGGCGGCGAGCCTGGTCGAGGGTCCCCCCGAGCGGACGTACGGGCACGTCGTCGTCGACGAGGCGCAGGAACTGACCGCCATGCAGTGGCGGATGATCGTCCGCCGTTGCCCGGCAAGGGCGATGACGCTGGTGGGCGACTTCGCCCAGGCAGGTCCCGTCGCGACAGCACGCGACTGGACGGAAGCGCTGAGCCCCCACGTCGGACCCCGGTTCAAACTGCACAACCTGACCGTCAGTTACCGCACCACGCAGGAGATCCTGGAGAGCGTCCGGGACCTGCTCACGCGGATCGCTCCGGACCAGAAGCCCACACGGTCACTGCGAAGCGGTGAGAGCCCTCGCTCGCTGACCACACCTCAGGACGGGTCTGTCACCGCCGTCGTCCAGGAACTGCGCGCGCAGAGCGCCGCGCACCCGGACGAGCTCCTGGGGGTGATCTGCGCGGACACCAGGGTGAGCGAGCTGACGGCCCTGGGCATCGTGGACCAGGCACGCATCGTGCCGGCGTCCGAAGCCCGCGGCCTGGAGTTCGACGGGGTCGTCGTCCTGAACCCCGAGGAGATCATCACGGCCCGCCCCGGTGGGGAGAGAGACCTGTACGTAGCCCTGACCCGGGCCACCAAACGGCTCTGCACCATCACCGCCCAGCCCGCCTGACGACTCCGCGCCCGCGTTGCCACGAGGGCGCGTCGAGTGCTCACAGCAGCCGGTCGACGAGCCCATCGACGTAGTCGGGGGTGAGTTCCATGCCGAACAGGACCCGGATGTACATCGGGGCGAGGACGTGGTCCAGCACGTCGAGCGGGGCGGGGGCCTTCTCGCCGCGCTCGACGGCGCGGTCGAGCATGGACTGCAGCTGCCGGGTGCGTTCGTCGCGCAGGCTGTCACGTGCCTGCCGGCCCAGCCGGTCCTGCTGGCCGGTACCGGTGCCGGTGAGGGCGACGGCGAGGCGCACGAGTGCCAGGCCGTCGGGTCCGGTGATCTCGCGGGCGACGTTGGCCGCGTAGGCGTGCAGATCGCCGGAGAGGCTTCCGGTGTCGGGCATGGGTGACTGCGCGTTGAGGCGGGCGAGCGCCACCTCGGAGAGGAGGTCCTCCAGGCTTCCCCACCGGCGGTAGATGCTGCTGTCGGCCACACCCGCGCGGGCTGCGACCTCTCCGACGGTGAAGTGGCCGTAGCCCCGCTCACTGATCAGAGCGGTCACCGCCTGGTGCACCTGTGCGCCGACGCGGGCGCTGCGCCCGCCGGGCCGTCGGGTTCGCTGTCGTTCGTCCATGCTTCCACCTTAACGCAGTCAACACTTGCGTTTAAGGGTAGCCCTCCGTATAGTCCACTAACGCAGCTCCTGACTGCCTTAAAGCGCCCAGAGGTCGACCACGCCGGTCGTGGCCGGGCGCAATCGACGATTGAGAGGAATCCCCATGGCTGCATCGCCTGCGACAGCAGACAGCCGACCGAACCGGGCCGTGCTGCTCGCGGTGACCTGCCTGGGCCAGTTCATGGTCCTGCTCGACAACACGATCGTCGGAGCAGCGCTGCCCGACATGCAGCACCGGCTCCACACAGAACTGACCGGCCTGCAGTGGATCGTCGACGCCTACGTACTCCTGGTCGCCATGCTGCTCCTGACCGGCGGCGTCCTCGCCGACCGGTTCGGCCGCAAGCGGATCTACCTGACCGGCGTGGCGGTGTTCACCGCCGCATCGCTGGTCTGTGCCCTCGCACCCTCGGTCAGCTGGCTGATCGCCGGCCGGGTACTGCAGGGCATCGGGGCCGCGGCACTCGCCCCCGCCTCGCTCGCCCTCCTCGTCGCCGCCTACCCCGTACCGCAGGAGCGCGTCAAGGCGATCGGGCTGTGGGCCGGACTCAGCGGAATCGGCCTCGCCGCAGGCCCCGTGGCCGGCGGCGTACTGACCCAGGCCTTCGGCTGGCCCGCCATCTTCCTCGTCAACCTGCCCTTCGGTGTGGGCCTTCTGCTGGTCGGCCTGCGCCGCCTAGAGGAGTCCCGCAACCCGAACGCCCCCGCGATCGACATCCCCGGCGCGGCACTGTCCGTCCTCGCCGTGGGCGTGATGACCTACGGCCTGATCGAGGGCGGTGCCCGCGGCTGGACGTCACCGGAGATCCTTGCGTGCTTCGCCGCCGCGGTGATCCTCCTCGCCGCCTTCATCACCGTCGAAGCCCGCCGCGTCGCGCCCATGCTGTCCCTGCGGCTGTTCAAGCAGCGCCTGTTCACCGTGTCCAACACCGCCATGGTCGTGGTCGGGTTCGCGATCATGGGCTCCTCGTTCTTCTTCTCCCAGTTCTTCGTCTACGTCCAGGGCAGCTCGATCATGCGTGCCGGCCTGCAGACGCTGCCCCAGTCCCTCGCCATGGTCGTCGTCAGCCCGTACGCAGGGCGGCTCGCCGCCCGATACGGCTTCCGCGTCGTGGTCACCACCGGCCTCGCCCTGGCCGGCCTGGGCCTGATGGCACTCGGCACCGTCCACGCCGACACCGGATACGAGAACGTGTGGTGGCGTCTGGCACTCGCCGGCACCGGATTCGCTCTGGCCATGTCCCCACTCACGGGAGCCGCCATCCAGGCGGTCAGCCCGCAGGAAGGCGGCCTGGCATCCGGCGTCAGCAGCACCACCCGGCAGATCGGTGGCGTCTTCGGCGTCGCGGTACTCGGAGCCATCGTCCGCTCCCGGCAGTCCGGCGGCGCCACCTTCGAGACCGGCCTCAACAACGCCTTCCTCGCGGCCGGCATCATCACTCTGGTCACCGCCGTGTTCACCGGACTGTGGCTGACGAGGCCCAAGCCCACGGAAGGCCCCGCAGCACCGCAGCGTTCCTTCGAACCGGAGGCGGTCCCCACTCCGAACGACGTACCCACGACCAGCCGCTGACGGTGCCCCGGCCACGGCCGGGGGCCTGTCAAACGCCCGGCCGTGCCCTGGCCGGTGATGACGGTCGCGTACCTGCGGCTGCGCCGGCGGCGCGTGGCCAACGGGGGAGGGCTCGACGACTGTTCGCTGCAGGGGCGGGTGTTGTCAGTGCCCTGGGCTACGGTTTTGGTGCCCGATGGGCCCCGACGACCCTGATGGGCCGCGACGTTCTCGCCCGGCCGATAAGCCCGGCCGGGCGAGAACCGCGATGCTCGCTCCCCATTGTTCTTGGCACGGGAGCGGGCTCTTCCGGATGGGAAGGCCGACGCACAGGGCGTCGTCTCCTATTGGCGGGGGTCGCTGGCGTGAATGCAAGGAAATCAGGGAACTTCCGCCCTCGGTGCGCCGACTTGCTCGGGAACGGTCACGGGTGTTCGTCAGAGGGTTACAAGTGACCGGCGATGGTCCCTGATTTCGTACCTGCCCGTGTTGCCCGTGGTGTCATTGTTCCGTGATTTCATGATCACCTGGTGTTACGACTCACCTTCCCTACATGCTGGTTGCTCTCCCGGCAGGACGCGGCTGGCACCCGCTCTCCCGGGACCGTGGCGGTCTCCGGATGGGCCGCGCGGGAACGGCACAGGCCGCACATCGGGAAGGCACTCACATGCAGATGCGACAACTCGGGTTCCTCGCCGCCACGGGGGTGGTGTTCGTGTGGAGTGTGGTGATGGTGGCCCTTGATCATGTGGCCGCCATCGCCACACTGGCTCCGACGCTGGGCCTGACGGTCCAGCAGATCACGCACGCCGCCCGAGCGCAGACCGTACCGACTTCCGGGGCCTGTATAGCCTCCCTTCCGGAACAGGAGGGCGAGGCGCCGTGACCACCGACCCCCCTCTCCCGCCCAACCGGGCCGCCCACAAACGGCCCGGACGCAAGCTCGGACCGATCTCGCAGAACGTCGGGCCCACCCACCACGCATGGCTGACGCCGGTCCGCACCGCCTACCTCTGCAGCGGCCTGACACTCAGAGAACTGAGCGTCCGCGTCAACCTCGCCACCTCGAAACTCTCCGAGTTACTGCGCGGCACCGGCCTCTACCCCCGCTGGGAAATCGTTCTGAGCCTGGCCACGGAACTGAAGATCCCCGACTGGCCGTTGCACCGGCTCTGGCGGCAGGCAGCGTTCGAGGCCCACAAGAGCCGCGAATGGACCGCCCGGTCCGGCGAGCAGGCGCTGACCACCTCTCACACCGCCCCGCCCCTGGACCTCAAAGCCTTCCGCGAGCTCATGGAGAACCACTACGTGCGCTACGCCCAGTGCTTCCTCAACGACGACCAGCGCGACACGGCGGTCCAGGACACCTTCGACATCCTGTGGCTGCGGTGGAACGAGGCCCTCGCCAGCAGCGACGCCCGCCACTTCGCCTGGTGGGTGTTCCGGACCACGGTCATGGCCCGTACCCCCCACCTCGATGGCCACCCCGAACTGGCCGAAGCCGCCTTCGACACCGTCGCCCTGCAGGCCCTCACCAGCCAGACCGAACGCCTGCAACAGATCACCGAGAGCATCATGCTTTTCAAAGCGATCAGCCGGCTGCCCGCCCACCAACTCGACGTCATGGTCCTGCGTCGCCTCTGCGGCATAACCCCCCGGGCCTCCTCATCCCTCATGGGGGTCCCACTGGCCACCGTGCGCTCGGACGAGCGCCACGCCGTACGCGTTCTGGAAAGCCTCCTCTGCCCGCGGAACCGGACCGAAGGGAACCCCGCATGACCTGCATCGAAGACCTCCTCTCCCGCGCCCTGCTCGTGGGCGAGCGCGCAGTGCCCCGCGACATCGTCCCCGTGCTCACCCGCCGCACCGCCCCCGATGACACGCCCCTGCCCAACACCGCGGCGCAAGACCTGCACGGCCTGTGCGAAACCCTGGTCAAACACACTCCCGGCTCCGAGGTCGCGGACTTCCTCACCGAACAAGTCCCCGAGCCACGCAGCGCCCTGATCCTGGCCTGCGTCCTGGAGCTGACCGACACACCCGAAGGCGCGCGTTTCTGGTGGGAGTACGCCGCCGGCGCGGGCCAGTCGGCCGCCGCCTACTGCCTCTACCTCCACCACCTGGCCCTGGGCGAACGCGAGACAGCCGACTGGTGGCACCAGCAGACCGACGATGTCCAGCAGCAGACACCCACATCCGCCACAGAGCCAGAGGCCGATTGGCACCCGGGCAACCACCTGGTCGCCAGCTCGTCCACCAGCACCGTCCTGCGCGTACTGCGCCACCTTTCCCGAGACGTGAGCCGGCCGCGCTCGGCCGTGGTCGCCGAACTCATGGAGTACATGCCCACCGCAGTATCCATCGGCTACCTACGCGAGCCCGATGTGGATCTGCCCTTGCCAGGAAACGACTTCGCCGCCCGCATCGTCGCCGTCCTGGACTCCGCTGACCAGCGCCCCAACCTTCCGGACGGCATGCCCGCACGCAACGCGACCGGCGAGGACCGCCGGCACCGGAACAACGCACCGGCCTCCGACTGTCGGCCCGCAGCCGAGGAGGAAGAATTTCATCCGTGGGGAGAGACCGCCACGCGCTGAGCTCTCCCCACAGCCGTCGCCCTGACCGGCCGTTCACCGTCCGGTCAGGGCAGTGCGACCGGCGCGTAGACGCCGCGAACCTCCGCCTCGCCCGGATCGATCTCGTCCCACATCCGCCACGGCCCTCCCCAGGGGTCCGGGTCCACGGCGAACGTCCCGGACTCCATGAGCACCGGAAGCTGGGCCCCGTTCCCGTACTTCTGACGAGCGTGGACTGGCAGTGAGACCTGGGACAGCGAGGTGGCTCAACTCGGCTCCGCAGCCCGCACACACAAAAGCAAACAAGTGTCCTCCGCCTGGGAATCAGGCGCATTTTCGTAGCTCGCCAACAGCCAACCAACATGTTTCTCATCCGATGCGGGAATGGCACCTGCCACCGTCGGGGAGTACCGAAGCAGCGCGGACAAGTGTCAGCCGCACGCCTCTGTGCTCGAAACCGCCCGGCCTACCTGTCCGACACCGCGGCCGCCGATGTCCTGGCACTGCTGGGCCGGCGGATCGGCGAGACCCTCGACAACGGACTCGCGGCCCGCCGTTACGGGATATCCGGCGACCGCCGCGCCCTGTCCGGTGTCCCGTGCCATCGAACCTGGACCGTTTGCCACTGAAGTTGAACGACCGGTGGTTCCGTGACAGCGAAGTTGGGCCGGGCGGGTGCCCCCTGAACGATCGCTACGCCAGATTCCCGGCTTCCGTCCCGGGCTCTTGGCCCGTGCCAGGCGCGACACCCACAGCAAGGAGCGCGACGGCGATGCGTTCGGTCTTACGCCGACGCTCCGGATGACGTCCGAGATGCTCACGCGCGGCGGCCAGGGTCTCGGCCGAGGGGACGGCACTGCGGCCGAGCAGGCGCTGCACCATCTCTTCCTGCCCGAACCCGACCGCCCAGTCCAGGGCGGTCCTGTCCTTCATCACCGCGTTGATGTCCACCCCACGGTCCAGCAGCAGGTCGACTGTTTGCGGGTGTCCCTCGTCGCCGGTCGTGGCTGCCAGCACCAGCGGTACGTAGCCCAGTCGGCCCTGGGCTCCGGTACGGGCACCGGCATCGAGAAGAACCCCGACAACCGCCGTGTGCCCCCGGCTCGCCGCTAGGCACAGCGGCGTCGACTCCTGGTACTCACCCGCCTGCTGCTCCAGATCAGCCCCCGCTCCGATGAGTCGGCGGACAACATCGGCATGCCCCTGCTCCACCGCCCGATCCAGCGCCGTACGCCCGTCACGGTTCGGCGTATCCACCACGGCACCCTGCTCCAGCAGCCGGGCCACCTCGATCATTTCGCCGTCGCCCGCCGACCGCACCAGTTGATCCGCGATGTCCATACCTCGATCATTCCGGACCTCCTGACCGGGGAACACCGGGGTCGTCCAACTTCAGTGGCAAACGGTCCAGGTTCGATGGCACAGGACATCCGGCACGATCCTGTAGCCCGACGATCCCAGCTGCGCCTATGTGGCACACAGCCCGTTTCCCAGGTCGGCGTGGTGCGATGTGAGGGTGTGAGGCGAGGGCCTCACACGGCCGGGCAGCAAGCAGGGAACCCTCACGCCGACTGCATGACATCGCAGATCTGCGATGTTCCCCAGGAGATCCATGCACGGCTGCTGCATACAACGCAGCGCCCTCGCTGGCCCTGCTGCCTGCGACTTTCCCCTCCAGGGGAACGATGTACGCACTCGTCGGGACAGTCGGCGCGTGTTCTAGAGAACCAGAACAAGACGGTTCCCCTAGTGATACCGATTCTGGCCCCGTGCTCGCCTTCCGGGAAGATCGTGCGGGCCCGTGGACATGCGAACGGCGCCGCACTCTGGGGTGGCGGCGCCGTGGCGTCAGGAAGGGTCCTGGAGGGCAGCTCAGGCGCTTTGCGCGAGGTTTGCGACCTGGGCGGGCGAAGCGGGTTCGGCGCTGCTCGGTGAAGCGGCCGGGTGCGGCCGCCTTGATCTCCGGGACTTTCATGACGTAGGAGGGTGCCCCAGCCGGGTCAGCCGACAGCGTGCAGTGTGCCGCGGCGTTTGCCCGCGGCCGCCTTCTTCGCGGCGGCCAGAGCGGCCCGTTTCTTTCGCTGCTCGGCAAGCTGGTCTTGGTAGGCGGCGACAGCCCTGTGGTAGTCCGCCACATATGTCTTGCTGTCCAGCCGATCCGCCTTGGGCATCGCCTTGACGGCGTCCAGGGCGTCCTCGGGAGAGTTGTAGCCGGCGAGCATCGCGTTGATCTGGTAGACGCCGTTGCGGACCTTCTTGACGAGCTTGGCCAACTCCAGTTCCCGCAGTGCGGCGTTCACGCTGGGGCGGCTGAGCCCGAGCAGCTCACCGAGGGTTGCCTGGTCCATCGCGATGCGGCCGCCGGCCTCGCTGCGCGCCCGGAGCTTCAGCAGCGCCCGGTAGGCGGCGGGTGGCAGGTCCAGGTCGGCGAGAAGACCGTCGGCGTTGGTTGCCGACCACTTCAAGGTACTCACTGAGCTGATCCCTCCTCCTGGCGCTGCGCACGGGCCAGTCGGCGTGCAGCGCGTTCCTCGGCCCGCTTCTTGCGCAGTTCCTCGATCGCCTCGCGCATGTGCTCCAGCGACGGGAACCGCACCAGATCCGGCAGGTTCTCGTCCCTGCGGATCTTCGCAATCGTCTTGTCCTGGTCAACCTGCACGTACTCGGCTTCGACCAGCTCCGTGCCCGGGATGAACTCTGCTACACGGTACGAGTAGGGCGGGTTGAACTGGTAGAGGCCACGGCGAACCTTAAATGCGATCCCATGGCCCATGATCTCCTGGAGGGCCTCGTTGATCTTTGAGCGGGGCACGTCCAGGACCGTCGCCATCTCCTCCTGCGTCAGCCGGATCTGCCCGCCCGCCTTCTGGCAGGCGATCATCAGCAGAATCAACCGTAGCGGCAGAGCCTCGCGGAAGTACTGCGCGATCAAAAAGAAGAACTCCAGCGAGTCCATGGAGAACGCCTTGGGGCGCTCCGGGGTGTCGTAGACCTCCATCGGCTTGCGCTCGCCGCTGAGCGAGAGCTTTCGGCGCGGGTAACGGCGAGCGACCGAGTCGAGGTCTTCCACCGGCTGCACCGGCTTGGTCCATGCCTGGATCTCGTCACCGAGGGGCAGCTCCGTACGGCGCAGTGCGCGCTTTGGTGCGGGCCGATGGCGCTGTGGCTCGGGTGTCACGCTGCTCTCCGCTTCGCTGATCTTGGTCAGCAGCAGTATGTCAGCCACACCGACAGATATGTCGGTCTCACTGACATTCCGGCGTGTTGTGTCCCCCAGGAGGGACAGATCTCCCTCCCTGTGCGCGGCTGCAGGCCGCTCGGCGGAACGCCGGCACGGAACGTCGGCCTAACTGACGTTCCGTGCCCAAAAATGTCGGTGTGGCTGACATTTTGCCTGCGATGTGACTCCTCAGAAGGTACATATCTCAGGCGTTGTGTACCTTCTGAGGTGACATATCGACGGATTTGCAGGCCGCTGACCAGCGGGTTCTTGATCTGCGTAAGTATTAGGTGGCTGAGGTCACCCCCCCAGGTGCCGGACGTTCCTTTGTGGTCGAGGTGGCTTCGCGTGCGGCTTGGTGGAACGGGTGCGGGCCGTGGGCGGCATCAACGGCTCTGAGTCTCGGGTGGTACCGGCCGTGACGCTTCAAAGCACCGAGGAGTGGCTGATGCCGGTGAACGGTTCCGCCGCCCGGCCCCGGGGGCCGGGCGACTCAGCTACCTCCGCACGTTGAATTGCAACGTGCGCATATCGGGCTTCCGTTCTGTGGCTGAGCTATCCAGGGCCATGCGATTCTGAATTCTTACGGAAGTTATCGGAAAGGGGTATGGGGTGCAGCTAGAACTCCAGGGCTACACAGCTATTATCCATGATGCATCATCCAGGTTGTGCGTTTATCCGCTCGGGTGAAGCATCGTCGGATACCTGCCCCACTGTCACGGGTCACTGTATAAGCCAGCAGGTATTGGTGAACGCGAGCGTGACCACTTTCGAGGACAGGGGAGGGGTCAGGGTGGAGCGCAGCGGAACCCGTCACTGCAACAGGCCGGCACCCGAGCAGGCCGGCAGCCCGTCACCCCTGCTGCAGGGGCAGCAGCTGAGGTTCCCAAGCCCTACACAGTCCCGCACCCGATGCACCCGCCCCAATAGCCAGCCCAAGTGATCGCGCTTGCGCGATCACCCCTAATTCGCGCTTGCGCGAATTACATTCCCTTCAGGAATTCCGCTTGCGGAATCCCATTCCCGCGCTTGCGCGGGAACCCGCCTTGCGCTTGCGCAAGGCGGACCGCTCTGCAGCGGCTTGCCGCTGCAGTA